>CALZHT010000012.1 GCA_945787445.1 uncultured Desulfobulbaceae bacterium | reverse complement strand
CAGGCCGGATCTGAATATCGTTGACGGAACCCGGACCATGGTTGAGGGCGGTCCATGGGAGGGAAAAACGGTGGATACCAACCTGATCCTTGCCAGCGGTGATCAACTCGCCTGCGATGTGGTCGGACTGGCGATCATCAAGTCATTCGGGCAGTGGCCGCCGCTCGCATCGCTGTCCCCATGGGAGATGCGGCAGATCCGGAGAGCTGTGGAACTCGGCCTTGGGGCAACGAAAAGCGATGAAATGACACTTCTCACCGCCTCTCTTGATGGGGATCCGGCTTTCACATCCCTTATGGACGAGGTCCGTTCCCTTATCGTTTCAGAGGCGCAGACTTCCTGAGTCCATTGGCAGCTTGAGAAAATGTAGTCAAGAGAAAAGAAGAGGGTCAGAAGAGGGGTCAAGTCTCCTTTTGACTTTTGTTATAATTTTCTCCACTATTCCAAATAATTGGACAACATTGTTATAGTCTTGACATTTCAATATTTGCTTCCAAAGAGACACATTGTCTTTTGGATAGAACCACAAAAAATTGAAATAAAATCAATTGTTTTCAATTCGATTATTAATCAAAATTATCCTAACAAATTGTTTTAGAGATGAAATCAGGAATGGGCCCTCCCCTGTTAGAATATAATTCCATTTTCTAACAATAACTTGCAATACATGATAATAACAAATCTCCATACTAAAAATTCCCAATAACCTATTTGTTTTACATTATTTTTATATTGACAGGCCTTTCCTTTTCCTGATACTGCAAAATTAGAATCAATATTTGTTACCTGGCGGAAGTCATTAGCGAGTATCTTGGAGGGAAAGTACTTGTAGATGGGGAATAAAGGGCCAAAGTCATAAATACCGCATTTCTCAATTCCTGACCCGAGATCGCCGAAAATGATTTGTACCTTCCCCTATTTTATGCGTAAAAGATTGTTCAAAGACCGCCAGGTTCAAAAGCAAAATTAAAAGAAACCATACAGAGGCTGGCTTAGAGATCTAATGAAACAAATGTCAAACGGAGAATTGACCGCCTATTACGATGAAAGTCCTCAATATTTATTACATTGCAAAAAGTCACTTTGACTCGAAGCAATTCGAGTTTACCAAGAACATCCAATTGTCAAGCCAGACTCCAAATATATTGCTTTTCATGGCCAAAGCGTTAGCAGCGAAAAGGAGGTTACAATGATCAGTTCATTGCCACAATTCGACGAAATATATGTCATCTCTGATATTCACATGGGTGGAACAAAACCTGAGTTCCAGATATTTCACCAAGGTACACGGTTAGGACGTTTAATCGATCATCTGTCCAAAGTGCGTAATAAAAATAAAGTTGCACTGGTGTTAAATGGTGACGTGATAGACTCGCTTGCTGAAGAAAATGATGGATACATCGCCATGGAAAATGCTGAAGCGATGATGGAGCGGATCGCCAATGATTCTTCTTTCAAACCAGTATGGAAGGCCTTGGCTAAGTTCGTCGGCACGCCAGGACGTCATCTGATAATCGCGTTGGGTAATCACGATATAGAGTTGATGCTGCCGTTTGTTGAATATTGGATTCGAAAAAATATCGCGGGAGATGATGCCGCTGCTCAAGGCCGTATCATTTTTGCCACCCGTGGTGTCGGTTATTCCTGTAATGTAGGTGATGCCCGGGTGTTATGCACCCACGGTAACGAGGTGGATGACTGGAATGTTGTGGACCAGGATTCGCTCTGTGAATTAGCTGGCGCATTAAATGCCGGACGTCGTTACAAGGATTGGAAGCCGAATGCTGGTACACGATTGGTCGTCGATGTTATGAATAATATAAAACGCGATTATCCCTTTGTGGATTTGCTCAAACCGGAAACCAAGGCCGTTGTCCCGATTCTCCTGGCGCTCGACCCCGGCCGGGTAAAGGATGCCATTGGCGCGGTGCCCAAGGTGGCCAAGGACCTGTTTTGGGGTTATCTGGAAAGGAAGGGTATTTTGTCGGTGGATTCACTCGAACAAACCACGGATACGGCAGCTGGTGATGTGGCCCTGGATAACTTGTTAGGCGCCAATTTCAAGGAAGGAATTAAATTATCCCCCACTGTGTCAGAAGATGCCGACGATTTGCTGCTGGCGGTGGAAGAGGATTACGCGGCGGGCATACAACCGCTGGATAATGCCGGGGCGGAATCAACGGCTGAAACACTTGGTACCTTTGGTTATATCTACGATCGTATCCGGGGTGTGCCAAAAGATGATGCCCTCAGACGTGCGCTGTTGGATTGGCTGGAAAAAGATGATACCTATGAATTGACCACCAAGGATGAAACATTTGAGCGGATTACCAAACAAGTGGGGTCAAGTGTGGACTTTATCGTCACCGGACATACCCATTTAGAACGGGCAATACCGCTGGACGGTGGGAAACGGTTTTATTACAACTGCGGCACATGGGCGCGCTTGTTACGATTGTCCAATACGGTGCTGAAGGACAAAAAGGAGTTTAAGAAAGTATTTAAGGTATTAAAGTCCGGGACCATGAGTGGCCTGGATAATACCCAGGTTAAGAAAGCAGGCGGAGGCACGGAAGGCCTTATTTTAAATCGCTCCACGTTGGTGAGGATATCAGCTCAGGATAACGTGACAACCGGTGAACTTTTTCACGTTGAAGATGGCGCTGATGGGAAGATCACGCTGACAGCGATACCTGGAACGCAGTATACAAGGAGATAAAGACCATGACGGATTTGCTAGAGGTTAAACTTGAACTGCTGCGAGCAGGACCGGCGCATAATCAGTTGCTCTCACCCCTGACGCCATATCTGGCTTTGTGTGGCGATGGTGGTCCGGCAACCTTTCATATCAAACTTGAGCACCGAGAGCTTTTACACCGTCTGGAGCGGTTGCGCTATTACTATGTTGATGAGGAGTCGCGTCATGTGGTGGCGCTGGATAATCGCATGCGCCAGGCGGAGATTGAAGAACTGGGGCGTTTTGTAGGAAACCTTCTGCGGGAAATAGAGACCCTGAGCCCCGAGCTTAGCCGGCTGCAACCTAGTGAGGGCGCAGGAATTCACATGCGTTTGTCCTTGGCCGGTTCTGAATTATCACTGTTGCCATTTGAATTGGCGATTTCACCGCAGGGTTTCCCAGGTGAAGGCCTGCCGATGTTGCTACAGGAGCGGGTTCCAATTACTTTGACACGCGAGGTCCGCCGAGCCCGTCCGTTGCCGATTAGCTGGGATCGTCCTCCACGCATACTGTTTATCTCATCTGCACCGGGCAGCTTGACTGTCCCGACCAAGGAACATCTTCATGCCATCCGTAGCGCCATTGAGCCCTGGGTGAGATGGGAGTCGTCGGGTAATCAGCGTATCGAACATGTTAAAAAAATTATCAAGGTTGTTACCAATGCTTCTTTGCAGCACATCCGTCAGCTTTGTGCAAACGATTGTTATACCCACGTTCACATACTGGCCCATGGTGCAAGCTTCGAACTGGCCGGGGGAGAAAAACGTTATGGCTTGGCCTTGTGCGATGAGTACGAGCCTTCGATAATGGAAGTGGTCAGTGGAGAACGGCTGGCTCAGGCATTGATGGCGACACGCAGTGATTCTTGCGATTGTTCGCGCCCGTCGGTTGTTTCGCTGATGACCTGTGATAGCGGAAATCAGGCCTCAATTTTGAGCACGGGCGGCAGCCTGGCGCATGATCTCCATGCCTTTGGCATTCCCTGGGTGTTTGCTTCGCAGTTTCCCTTAACCAAGACGGGTTCGATACGGGTGGCGCAAGCGCTTTATGAGGCGTTGCTCAGAGGGGATGACCCGCGCTGCATTATGCGTGATTTACGCAATTTGCTCCGCGCAAGTTCCGGTAAGGACCATGATTGGGCAAGCCTGGTTGTCTATGCCGACCTTCCATTCGACTTTCAGCACCAAGTATTTGGGTTTAGAGACCGCCAGCGCCGAAAAGCAGCAGATGTGGCCTTCGACCGGGCGGATCGGGCCGATGTAAATACCGAAGAGGGTAAGAAGATCATGGATGAGGCGATCGAGGAGGTCAGGGATCGGCTCGAAGATTGGGAAAATGAATTACCGACCGGGGAGAGCTATGCGGAACGTGCGTTACAGGCGGAATGTTACGGCATGCGCGGAGCCATGGAAAAACGCCTCAGTCTTTTATTACATAAGCGTGGGCTTAAAGATGACGCTGATCTGGCATTGAAAACAGCCCGTGATTATTATGCCAAGGCGGTGAAGCGGGAAATGAAAAATCATTGGACGGGGTCGCAATACATATCGCTCAGTACCATTTTAGGCGACCCCGCCGATGAGGAATGGTGGGTATTGACACGAAATGCTGCTCAACTTGACCTGGAAAGCACCTCACCGGAAACCATTGCCTGGGCGCACGGCACCCTGGCAGAGCTGGAAATGCTTGAGGCAGGACGGCAAAAAAAACCGGATAAACGAGCGATTACCAGGAATGTGACCCATCACTGTCGTAAGATAGTTGAATTAATGGGCGAAAAATCATTTCATGTCTTTTCCACCCGGCGGCAATTTACCCGCTACCTTGAATATTGGAAGGATGAACGATGGAAATCGGTGGCAACGGCAGCGGTTGAAATACTGAACCCGGCGGCTGCGCAAGGACTCCGCTCGGAATTGCCCCCGGATAGACATTGATGCTTCACTGGAGGAAAAATGGATTGCCATACAATTATGTTTTTCTTGAAAAATAAAACATGGGGCAAAAAGGGTGTTGTTTTCTTGCTTTAAGCTAGAAAAATCCTTGTCCATTCTGATAGCAAAAAAGAGAATAGGTGGGGTCAGAACACGTTCTTTTTTGGATAGTAATCATGAATTTCCAATTTCTTAACGTGGCCCGATCCCAGCCCTACCCCCCCTTATCTTTCATGAAAGAACTTAATTTTCCAATGCTCCCTCCCGGATCCACTGCTTCAAGGCCAGGTAATCTGGGGAACGCTTTTTCCAGAAAGACCCTCCTCCGTGTTCTTCACCATTAAAAATCGTTTTTCTGAGAAGAAGACTGTTTGCCGGATCATTGCTATCCACCACATCAGTGACGCCGATTTTCGAGATAATTTCCGTGCCGGATGGCATACCATCAGGATCAAGCTTTGGCACCTCAACAGATGAACCCTCATAAATCATGAGATCAAGACCGCCGCTGTAATCAATACAGGTTGCTGTCGCGCCGAATTCAGGCAGATCCGTCTTGGTGTTGACAGACGTTCTGGTTTTGCCGGGAATGTGGCATGGTGCACAATTGCTGCGCAGGATCGGATAAATATGCTTCCGATAGCTGAGTTCCGAATCAGGATACCCAGGCAAAGTCGGTTTTTTGCCAACCCACAAAGCACCGGATCGATGGGCAACCCCGCCGTGATGCATATTGCAAGTCATTCGGTTATAGACCGGACTGCCGCCAACCCCGCCAATAGTCATCATGGTTCTGACCATATTGCCTTTACGGAGCCAGGTTTTATAGTGCCATGTCTTTGGATTTTCCGGATCTGCAGGTTCGATCAGATTGCCTTCATCGTCTTCAACGTACATGGGCACAAAGGGTTCATGGCCATGGTAGTTGGACACCGTGTACGGATCACTGGCAATCGGAACGGTGGTCCAAAAATTGCCGGACCGGTTGCTGGTCAGACTGATAACATTTCCATCCCTATCCTCCATGAGTATCTCGCCTCCGGTGAGCACTGAACGGCCGGATCGGTCATTGTAAAGAGTTCCTGACATGGTCCATAAATAATGTTCAGCCCGACCGCCGACCCGATGGCAGCGGCCACAGTCTTCGCTCGGATGATGGATGCCGCGTCCTGAACCGTTGTCTTTACCCACCTCATGACCAGTGGGTGCGGGTTGAAACATCCTGCCTCCTGCTGAAAAATTACTTTCATCATATATTGCCGCAATGGCAACGGCACAGAATGCTGCGAGGCAGATACAAGTAATCACTGTTTTTTTCATGGATATTCCTCCTTTTTCCTCGATTATTATTCCATGCCGGCCGTGTTCAGATCCATAAGCCTGACCCTGCCGGTATTGTTTCTTTCAGTAGGAGCTCCGACTGCAACCAGATTTCCCCGGCCAAGTGCTGCCAGGAAAAATCCCAGATGCATATCACGTTTTTTCCCTGGGAGAGATTGTGCTATACTGACGGTTGCATCTCCAGCAAGACCGCTGCCGCTGAACAGATAGAGTTTTCCGGTCATCAACCAGGGATCTCCATCGGCATGGGGAGCACTCACCAGCAGATCAGGAGTACCGTCACCGTTAACATCATCAACCGGCAGAACCTGGGCGCCAAACATGCCGCAATCCATTGCCCCCTCTATCATGGCCAACCGATCCGTGGAATTCGCATCAGCATTGATCACCCGCGTGCCATCTCCTCCTTTGACAATAAAAACACGGCCTGAATCAATGACTCCAGCAACCACAGCCTGTTGAGCGCCAATCGCGATATCATTGAAACCATCCTGATCAAGGTCCCAGAGAACAGCAATTGAACGGCCATACCCTCGATCCCTGCCAGTAACAGTCAAGTTAGGCCCGCCACCTGTTGATGTGGAAAAATCCTGACCACCATAAAAGCCGATCACTTTTCCAGCAGCCTCCATCAACAAATCATCCACACCATCATCATTGATATCACCGGTTGCCAGAGAAAATCCGATCCCACCATATTCTGCCGTTGCGGCAATTTTTAATCGTCCTGACATTTCAAAATCAGGTCCGAAATAGACGTATACCGCTCCTTTCTGATAAAGCGCTGGGCTTGGCGAATGGAATGGCGCGCCAACGATGAGATCAATGCTGCCATCTCCATTCAGATCTCCGGATGCCACTGCATATCCGAACTTGTCCATGGCGTTGTCACCTTCCAGCACCAGTGCCTTTTGCGAATTTTTTCCTCCCTGATACACTGTGACGGTTCCTGACAATGAAACATTTTCCCCGCTGCCACTGTAAGCACCGACCGCAAATAATCCATTGCCGCCCGAACTGTTGTTACCCAATCCCGCCAAGCTCCAGCCAAAATTGCCGTCATCCCTGATGATCCTTGTCGGCTTGGCGGAAAACCCTTTGGAATGCGCCAGATAAATCTGTATGGCCCCAACTTTATTTCTTAACTTTGCATAGGGCGCCCCAACTACCAGATCTTTCAGTCCGTCATTGTTCAGATCCATTGCAATACCTGAATGGCCCTGCATACCACCTTTCAAGGAATTGGCTCCCAGACCAGTTGATCCCTTTTTTTTAGACATCGGTGGTCCGGATGCTGCATGACTGCTGAAACCAGCCCCCACTAAAAACAATAAAACCAGAGATAGAATTTCAAATCGCTGTTTGCTCATAGTCCCTCCTTTTCCTGTTTTTTTGACTGCCTGGAAATGCTATTTTATTCCTGCTTTCCTCATAGGGGATATTTCAGGATTTGACAATGTGGCAAATTGTCGCAAGGGGGGTCTTGGAAACAGCTAAACATGGTGGAAGTATCTATAGAAAACATTGAACTCTACTATTTTTTCATATTTTCCCTTGCTAAATACGTTGGTTATCCGATAGGTTTCGAAAATTGCTATTATTAGAAAGACGAAACACAAAAATGATTTTTCAGTCCAGACCCCATATTAAATGAAAAATGATTGCCAAAGAACTAGCTAAGGCCACGGTTGAAAATAAGATAAATGAACAAGATTCAACTAAGAGAAAAACTGATTAAAACCTTCGGCTTATTATCGAAGGCATCGGCCAGGAAAAAAGTATATTCACAAAAAGCAAGACAAGAAGGCCGTCAAGAAGTCAGTCATTTATTAAGGGTTATATCTGAATCTGAGTCAGTTCAGGCTCGTCGTTTATTCAATTCACTTAGAGGTCAAATTGACACTTCTGGCCACTACATTTCTACAATTTTTGAAAAAGAACTAGAAGTAATTATTGGAGAATATTCTGAAAATTTACGTGAGGCGCAACAAGAAGAAAACAAAGCAATAACCCAGGTTTTGTCTCAACTTCGTGCAGCTGAAAGGCGGATAATGTCCTTTTATTCAAAAGAGACAAAAGACGTTACAGTCAATAAGGCCCAAAAATATTTTGTTTGTCAGTTCTGCGGATATATAAACATAGAAAAGCCACCAGAGTCTTGTCCAATATGTGGAGCAGACAAAAAAAGTTTTCGGGAAATACACTGATTATCTAAGATAAATGAAAAACAAGGCACAACAAGTGGCTGGAGCCGCAACGGCACGGCTTGCAAAGTCAGTTATCCCCTATTTGTTTCAGCCGCTCCTTTCTGTTTCTTGGGACCCGGCTCTTTTCGCCACCCGTCGATCATATGGCCAATGGCCAGCACCGGATGATGCCACATCATGCGAGGTCCCGCATACCTCATAACTTCCCGGATTTTTTCCCGCATTTTGGGCTTATAACAATGGACAGGGCAATTACCGCAGGTTGTCTTGTTTTCCTGAAAAGGGCAGTTTTTAAGCCGCACGTTAGCGTATTCTGAAAGCTCTTGGCATTCTTTACAGAGTTCCTGTTTTGTCTGGTGATGGTCTCGGCAATAGAGGGCGATCATTAATGCAACGGTTTTACGCTCTCTTTTCATGCGCGGATGTAACTGTGACATTGTATTCTCCCTACCGGCTTTTTGCTGATTATCGAGGAATCTGCTTGGCCGGGTACTGAATAATCAGTTTGCCGGCGGCAACGGGTTCGATGTTGAAACCATTGGCAATTTCACTCCAGCTTTTACCTTCCTTAGTACGCAGATCCACAAGCGCTTCCGGCTTCCGATCCCCTGCATGGGCAAGAATAAAGAGTACAGCCATTTCTTTTTCATTCAAACCTGTTGTCCTGAATCTTTGAATAGTTTCAGCCGGGACCTTAAAAAAATCAGCAATGAGTTCATCGGCAACTCCGGCTCCCGCCTCATCAACAGAAAGGCCGGACCTGATGGCTTCAACGAGGCGGTCCTTGTTGAAATGTTCTTTGTCAGCAAGATCAGAGATAATTGTTGACCAGGTAAACTTCTTGTCCCGACGTAAAGTGAGAAGCTTCTGGAGATCGATCCCGGTGACGTTTGCGATTTTCAGGCCGACCAGCAGATCATCCTGCCCCACCCCCTCTTTCATTTTAAGCATGACAATCCTTCTTTTTGGCATACTGAATGACTTTGCCAGTAAACTGTTGAAGCTGGTGGCAAGAATGTAGTCGTCTGCAGCAAATTTATCAGCCGGATTATAGGTACGGTCCTGAAAACAATGGCAGTTTATGGCGCTTTCGGCAAATGAGTCATGGGCCGGTCCAAAAAAGAAAAGAAGGGCAATGAACATAATTGCGGTTTTTGTTAGGAGTAAATTCACGGATTGGCCTCACAATGGCAGGATTTTATCTTTTCCAGCCATTATATACATGGACGCCTGATAAAATCATTGACTCAGGTCAATACATTACCTGATAAGCTTGCTGAAGCGACAATTCTACTTTGCTATCGCTGCTGCTACATTCTTCACTCGAATCCCGGCAGCTTGATCTGCTTAATACAGCCGGGAACATCATTTCTGGGGTTGTTCACCAGATCACTGACCGGATACATATCCATTAATTCTGCAGGATATGGATGCAGAAGATCAGTCAACTGTTCTGGCGGGGTATCTTTAGCCAACCATTGCTCATATTTTTCCGGCGGCACTATGGCCGGCATTCTGTCATGGATTCTTCTGAGCAGTGCATTGACCGCGGTGGTGATTATGGTCGCTGATTCTATGGTCTGGCCTGTTTCCTGTTCTGTCCAGAACTCCCATAATCCGGCAAAGGCAAATACCTTCGTGTTTTTCATTGTAACGAAATAGGGCTGTGATTTTTTCCCAAGCTTATCCCATTCATAAAACCCGGATGATGGAATAAGGCACCTGCGGTATTTGAATGCGGCCCGGAAGGCCGGTTTCTGCATAACAGTTTCAGCCCGGGCATTGATCATTTTGTTGCCGATTTTTTTATCCTTGGCCCAAAAAGGAATCAGCCCCCATCTTGCATAGGTGGAATGAAGATCTCCTGTTTCAGGATCTTGACGGATGATGGGTATTTGCTGGGAGGGCGCAATATTGAATCGTGGCGCAATTGCACCAAGATCGATTTGCTCAAGGATTACGATTGAAGGAGGAATAAAAGCGTATCGGCCACACATGAAAATACAGTAGGTATTAATAGAAACTTTAGCAATAGAGCAACAAGGTGAAATTGTTGCTCTCTCCCCTGCCCCTGTTGCGTACGTGATAATCAAACATGCATAGAGTTTTTTCCTATTGTTAATAAGGGATTCAAGATCTACCATGGAATATGGCTTGAGAATAACACCATGGTCAATCTGATAACTACTCCCAATTAATGGGAATACACTGGAGAAGCGGGATGTATAATGAAACCACGATGCGGCTTGTTTTCTTTTTCGGCATTCTTCTGCTTGTCGCCTTATGGGAACTGACTGCGCCCCGGCGACAGCTCACTGTTTCCAAACCAGGCCGCTGGGGCAATAATCTGGGGATCATCCTCCTCGACACCTTACTGGTAAAGCTGCTCTTTCCGGTGGCCGCCATGGGTGTGGCTGCAGCAGCTGAAAAAAACGGTTGGGGATTACTTAATTTCCTGGGTGTTTCCGGCATCCCGGCCATTGTTCTTGGCGTATTGGCCTTAGACCTGGTCATCTACCTCCAGCACCTCATGTTCCATGCCGTGCCGCTGTTATGGCGGCTGCACATGGTGCATCATGCCGATCTGGATATCGACACCAGCACAGGATTGCGCTTTCATCCCATTGAGATCATTATCTCCATGGGAATCAAGATGGCGGCAGTTGCCGCCCTTGGCCCGCCGGTAACGGCTGTGCTTGTCTTTGAGATTGCTTTGAACGGTACTGCCATGTTCAACCATGGCAATATCCGGATGCCACAGGCCGTTGATCGCTTATTACGGCTGCTTGTGGTGACGCCGGACATGCACCGGGTGCATCATTCGGTGGCCATCCGCGAAACCAATAGCAATTTCGGCTTTAATTTTCCCTGGTGGGACCGGATCTTCGGCACCTACCGTGCCCAGCCTGTGGCAGGGCACATCGGCATGACCATCGGCCTCTCCCAGTTCAGAAATCCGGAACGGTTGACCTTGCCCCGCCTTTTATTGCTGCCGTTTACCGGCGAATCCGGACGATACAGCCTGAAGCACATCGGAGCAAACCCGGAAACAATACGGAAACAGCAGTAAAAAATCTTTGCAGGGAAGAATACAGTAGTTAGGGAAAGTGGTGGCGCTGACGGTTCTGCCGCCACTAGACAGCATGCTGGAAAATCATGCCGGATTGATATAAAGATACCTTTCCAAGGTTTCTTTCAGGTCACTTAATTCAAAGGGTTTCTGGAGAATGGCGAGAATACCGCTGCCGGCAAAGGTTTGTGAGTCTAAATTAGCCACTGCTCCGGTGCAGAGAATTATTTTCACATCCTGCCGTATTTCCCTGATAAGGGGGATCATCTCTACGCCTTCAATATCAGGAAGGGAAAGATCCAGCAGAATGAGATTTATGGAATCTGCCTGTGCTTGAAGAATATCAAGTGCCTGACGACCATTTTCTGCATTGAGCACGGTGTACCCGAGAAATTCCAGGATTTCCGTAGTAACGCTCTGGACCATCTGGTCGTCGTCAATCAATAAAATAGCCGGCACAATCAATTCCTATAAAGCATTTGTTCAATTGCATAATATTTACTCTATAACGCTATAATGCAGACGGCAATACAGCAAGGTCAACATGAGTTTTCCGGTAATTACCGGAAAACTCATACTGGGGTTCAGATTACCTTAGTAGTAACTGCGAAAAAAACTCAGGCGGTGACCAAAGTCCACTTCTTACCTGACAGTTTTATTTTGCCTTTTTTATCCAGGGCGGCAAGAATCTTCTCGACTTGGTCGGATGAAGCGCCCAGAGCTTTGCTAATGGTTGTTTTGGTGGCAGTCTTATTGGCTTTTAATACGGAAAGCAGGTTTGCTTCCAATAGACCGCTGGCAATGGAGCCGGACATTTTCTCATTTACCAGATTTTCGATAAACTCATTGGTAAATTGTCTTTCCTTACGAACAGTTTTTGTGACCTTACCGAAACTTATCCGAACTTTACGGTCACTGACAAGATTGAGTGCGTTCTCAAGCCTGGTCTTCACTTCTTCGGGACTAAGTCCTTCCGCCTGCCCCATGGGACCCAATTCTTTGATCTGTTCGGTAAATCCGGTAATGAGTTTGACAAACCGCGGCGCTTCGGCTGCAGAAGCCCATTGCAGGTTAAATCGTTCGGATTTGATGCCAACGTCATCAAGCACTTTTCTGACCAGGGCATTAACTCCCATGGCGTCATAATTACCAACCTGGTAATGGCATTCTCCGAGTTGTCAGCCGCCGGTAAAGATGCCGTCCGCCCCTTCAACGAAACCGCGTAAAATAAAGGTGGGGTCCAAGCGCCCCGTGCACATTACCCTAATTGTTCGCAGGTTTGGTGGATACTGATACCGGGAAACACCGGCTGAGTCGGCAGCGGCATAACAACACCAGTTGCACAAAAACCCTAGAATTTTCGGCTTAAAACCGTTTTGACTCATGCTGAATTACTCCTCTTTCTCTTCTCCAAATGCCTTTATCTGGGAAAAAATTTGTTCATTTGTAAAGCCACCCATGGAAATAGCAAATGTGGGACAATGGGATGCACAAATACCGCATGCTGTACAGGAGGCAATGATCGTTTCAGCCTTGGGCTTCTTATCATCGCCCTTAACCATTTGAATGGCCTGGTAGGGACATAAGGCCGTACAGATGCCGCAACCGATGCAGAGATCTTTATCCACATGCGATACGATAGGCTCAACAGACACGGAGCCCCTGACCAGCGGAATCGCCGCTTTGGCAGCTGCAGCTTGCGCCTGGACAATCACCTCGTCAAGCGGTTTAGGGGAATGGGCCAGACCGCAGACATAAACGCCGTCAACCGCCAATTCCACCGGGCGTAGTTTGACATGGGCCTCAAGGAAGAAATCATCTGCCGTGACCGGAACCTTGAGAAGCTTGCTTAACGTTTCGGTGCCTTCGGGTACAATGCCGACACTCAATGCCAGCAGTTCCGGCGACACGGCAACCTCATCTTGAAGGATGGGATCAAAGAATGAGACCGTGATCCTTTTGGCCTTGGTTTCGATCTTTGGTTTGTTGTCCATCTCATAAGGAATAAAGATAACCCCTTTTTCGCGGGCCTCGCGGTATGCGTCTTCGGCATAGCCATACGTCCTGATATCACGATACAGAATAATTACCTGATAATCAGGGTTTATTTCCTTTATCTTAAGTGCGTTCTTAACTGCGTTTGTACAGCAGATCTTGCTGCAGTAGCCAAGATCATCACCACGAGAGCCGGCGCATTGGATCATAACCACTGACTTTGGCGCCCTGTTTTTTCCTTTACCGGCAAGACGAATTTCGAGTTCCTGCTGGGTAAGAATTTTATCGGAATAGGTTATGGGCGCGCCAAGCACCTTTTCAGGACGATGCTCCCTGCCGCCGGTGGCAATGATCACCACGCCGTGATCAATGGTGTTTTCTTCCGCCTTCTTTCCTTTGGCGGTCTTGAGCACGGAATGGAAATTACCGACAAATCCGCTGATGGAGGCAAGTTCCGTATTGGTCTGCACGTCTATCAATTTATTTTTCTTCACCTTAGCAGACAATTGTTTGAACAGCTCAGGAACTTTTTCGCCTTTCACCGTGTGTTGGACACGGTTGAGATTGCCGCCCAATGTATCATTTTTTTCAATCAGGGTGCAGTGGAACCCTTGATCGGCAATATTCATTGCCGCAGTCATGCCGGCCACCCCGCCCCCTATAACCAAGGCTTTTGTAATTACCGGGACGGTTTGCTCCGCCAAAGGCTGGATGTGGCGGGCCTTGGCCACCCCCATGCGGACAAGGTCCTTGGATTTACTGGTGGCCTCTTCAGGTTCATTGGCATGCACCCAGGAGCATTGATCGCGGATGTTTACCATTTCAAACAGGCAACGATTCAAACCAGCGTCCTTCAATGTTTCCTGAAAGAGCGGTTCATGGGTGCGTGGCGAGCAGGCCGCAACCACCACCCGGTTGAGGTTGTGCTCCTTAATCTTCTGTTTGATGGTCTCCTGAGCGTCCTGGGAACAGCTATACAGACTTTCGGCGTGGTAGACAACGCCCTCCATGCCCTCCAGATACTTATCAACCCCGGGCACATCAACAACGCTGCTGATATTAATGCCGCAATGGCATACAAACACACCGATTCTCGCCTCTTCGTCCGCAGCAAGTTGTTTTTCTTCTGGGTAGCTTTTCAGCACGATCCCTTTGCCGCGTTGTTTTTTCAGGAGCCCTGAGGCAATCCCTGCAGCTGCGCTTGACTGGGTGACGCTTTCCGGAATATCCTTTGGCCCCTGGAAAGCGCCTGCCACAAAGACACCCTCTTTGCTGCTTGCCAAGGGTGCGAAGGTCTCGGTTTTACAGAAATCATACTGGTTGAGCTCAAAGTCTCCTATTTCCGCCAGTTCCCGGGCGCTCTTGGGAGCATCCAACCCTACGGAAAGCACAACCATATCATACGATTCAAAGCTGTGCGTGCCCGCCATGGTGGAATAGGTCAGTTTGAGCCGGTTATTCCAGCCCATTACATCAGCAACCCTGGCACGCACGAATTTGATGCCGAATTGTTCCTGGGCCCGCTTTTGGGCGGCGTCAAAGTCCTTGCCCTGGGTGCGGATATCCATATAGTAAATGGTTATATCCAGATCCGGGTCATGTTCCTTGGCAACCATGGCTTCTTTGATGGCATACATACAACAGACTGATGAGCAATAGCCATTATTGCATCCCAGGTCCCTGGATCCGACACATTGGATAAAAGCGAGTTTTTTGGGATGGCGTTTATCGGAGAGGCACAGCACGTTGCCGGCAAAAGGTCCGGAAGGATTAAGGAGGCGTTCGAATTCTATGCTGGTAACCACATCCGGATGTTTGCCGTAACTGTATTTGGTTAACGCCTCATCCGGCACCCTGCCGAATCCGGGGCTCATAATAACGGCACCGACATTGAGCTCCTTTTCAACCGGCTTTTGGGTAAAGTCAATGGCCCTGCTGCGACAGACCGGCACACAGATCTGGCAGGTGTCATGCTGAAGATGCAGACATGCGTTAGGATCGATAAAATAGGTAGCCGGCACAGCCTGGGGATAATCAATATGAATCGGCCGGGTAAGGTTCAGCCCTTCGTTGTATTCATTTACCAGGTGTCTTGGACAATATGTGGTGCACAGACCACAGGCCGTACATTTATCAGGATCAATATAACGGGGACGTAATTGTATTTTGGCTGTAAAATTTCCTGGTTTTCCCTTAAGTTCCAGGAGATCTGCATTGCTCAGAATTTCTATATTTGGAGACCGACCGGCCTCGACCAGCTTTGGTGCCAGGATTCAGAGCGAACAGTCATTGGTGGGAAACGTCTTATCCAGTTGAGCCATGACGCCGCCAACGGCCGCTGACTTCTCAACCAGATACACATAAAAGCCAAGCTCGGTTAAGTCAAGCGCTGCCTGGACGCCGGCGACACCGCCGCCGACAACCATCACAGTACCTGCTTTGTTTTTCTTTGCCATTCCTATAGCCTCTTTTTTTACGAGTATGAGGATTCTTGCATATACGAAATTGCATGGAAACGCTGATCGTGCTCACTGCACTGCCATTCTTCAGCATTCAACTGCTAATTAGTTAGTTTCCGAATTGGAAACAACTAGTTCCATCATCCTCCAAGTCTGCGACTTTCCGGATGGGAACTAGTTACCATTCGATTGCTATTTGCTCTTTATTTACCATGTTTACTATGAGAGTACATCTATGTAAAAAATCATGCGGGCACACCGTAATTAATACGATAATGATTTACGACCGTTTTTCAAGTCGAACGGCACATACTTTTGCCTCTGGAATCTTGCACACCGGATCCAGGGCGTCATTGGTCAACACGTTAACAGCAGCCTCCCGGTAATGGAAGGGTATAAAAACTACACCGCTATCCACTCGTTCTGTAACTTGGGCCGGCAAGGAAATACTTCCTCGGCGGGATGTCGCTTGAATTATATCACCATCGGCAATCCCAAGCTTCTCAGCATCCGCCGGATTAATTTCAACATAGGGTCCCAGATCCGCCTCTTCAATCAACTCTGACCGGCGTGTCATAGTCCCGGTATGATATTGATAAAGAACCCGCCCTGTGGTCAAGACCAGGGGATAGGCGTCATCCGGTAATTCACTGGGGCCTTTCCAGGTTACTGGAGAAAAAAGCGCCTTTCCCCGAGAGAAACCGTTGGCATGCAAAATTTCCGTTCCCGGATGGTCATCTGTGGGACAAGGCCATTGCAAACCGCCTTTTTCAAGGCGTTCATAACTCATACCTGCCAGGAATGGCCAGGCTTGGCCGATTTCATCAAACACTTCTGCGGGAAAAGGCGGGGTTAGACATGAAGCATTATTGCAACGATTTGTATAGGTACTGAACAACTGTGGCTGGGCAACGTGGTGCCCTAAATGCATGCGGGCGGAGATAAGGTTGATAATGGATAAATCATCACGTGCTTCTCCCGGAGGGGAGACAGCTTTGCGGACCCTTTGCACTCTTCGTTCCGTATTGGTAAACGTACCATCCTTCTCCGCAAAGGCGGCGGCCGGCAACACAACATCTGCCAGTTCCGCGGTGTCTGTAAGAAAAATATCCTGCACCACTAAAAATTCTAATTTCGCCAAAGCCTTGCGCACATGATCACTGTTTGGATCACTCAAAACCGGATTTTCACCCATTATCCACAGGCCGGCAATCCGGTCATCCAGAATAGCGTCTGTCATTTCAGTGGCAGTCAGGCCGGGTTTTGCCGGCAGAGAGGTGGACCAAAGTTCCTCAAACCGACGGCGGGCGCCATCATCATCAACCCGTTGGTAGCCTGGTAGAAAAGCTTGATTGCACCCCATATCGCTGGCGCCCTGGACATTGTTCTGGCCGCGCAGCGGATTAAGACCGGCACCACGCTTGCCAAAGTTACCGGTAATAAGAGCCAGATTCGCAAGCGCCAAGACATTATCCGTGCCGGAGGTGTGTTGGGTTATGCCCATGGTATAAAAAATTCCCGCCTTTTCCGCGGTGGCAAAAATGTGGGCCGCCTCTTCGATGGCAGATTCGTCTACCCCGGTGATCTCCGCAGCCCAGGCTGGGGTACATTCAGCCACTGCAGCAGAGAATGGTGCAAAATTTTCCGTATGTTCCTTTATAAAGCTCTCGTCAGCGAGATTATCGCGCAGAATGACATGACACATGCTATTCACCAGCGCCGCATCGGATCCCGGGCGCTGACGCAGCCATAACCGGGCATTATCAACCAGTTCAATCCGGCGGGGATCGGCAACTATGATGGCAGAGCCATTCTTGGCCGCCTTTTGCATACGTAATCCAATGATCGGATGGGTTACCGTAGTATTCGAACCGATAACCAGCATGGCATCACAATCTTCGATGCCGGCAATATCATTGCTCATTGCCCCGGACCCTAAAACAGTGGTCAGACCGACCACAGTTGGGCTGTGTCAGTATCGGGCGCAATGATCGACGTTATTGGTCCCGACCAGGGCCCGGAAAAACTTCTGAAAAGCATAATTTTCCTCATTGGTGCAGCGCGCCGAAGAAAGCCCTGCCAACGCATCCGGACCTTTCTCATCGATAATGCATCGAAAAGCGCCGGCAACAAAATCCAGAGCTTCCTCCCAACTTGCCGGGTCCAGGGGACCACCTTTTCTGCGACGCACCAGCGGGGTGGAGAGACGGTCTCCATGATGGATAAAGGAGTGACCGAAACGTCCCTTGACGCATAGATCACCATAGTTTGGTCCCACATCCGGGTCGGCCGTCACTTCCATCAAGGTATCTCCCTTCACTCGAAGTAAAAGTTGACAGCCGGTTCCACAATAGGGGCAGGTTGTTTTCACCTGGCGGAGTTTTTCATTGATTATGGGAACTATTGCATCCTTTTTATTGAGGGCGCCGGTGGAGCAATTATCGACGCACTTGCCGCAATTGACACACTTTTCATTGAAGTGGATAGAAATATCAAGGGGATTGTCCAGTGTATCAAAGCTGGTGGCACTAACTGCAAGGGCATCGTATTTACAGCTGTTTTGACAACGCTTACAGAATATACATTTATCCCGGTCAACAAGGAGGGTCTTATGGGAGTGTTCCAATTTATAGCGCGGTTTTTTTCCCATGCCTGATTTGCCGGGATCTACGCCATGATCGAGGCATTGTTGCTTGAGGTCGCATCGGTCAAAGGCGGTACAGCCGCAGGAAAGACAACGGCCGGCTTCTTTGCGGGCCATGGTTTCCGTGAACCCCAGCCGCACCTCGTCAAAATCCTGGGTAGATCTTTCAGACGGCCTTTCAGGCATTTTTTCCCGCAGCTTGACATTGATGCCGTCAAAAACTTTTAAATCAACGTTGTCAAAGGATTTGCCGCGGGTGAAATTGAAACGACCCTCTCCGGCAGCCTTTGCAATATCATTGACGTGGACGTGGATGTTTTCAGCGGCTCGTCTGGCGGACACTACCGCCTGAATGACCGAGCGTGGACCGCTCGTTGCATCGCCGGCAGCAAAGATACCGTCCAGGTTTGTCAGCGAGGTACGGGGATTAGCCTTAATACCCATCTTTGGAGTAAGTTCAAGCTGCTCCTCCAAATCACCGCCGGTCAAGGGAACTGCCAATGCTGATTGCCCCAGCGACGTTATGACGTTATCCACTCGGAGGATATTGGTGGAACCGGGAATTGCCTCAGGAAGACGGAGGCCTCTCTTGTCAGGTTCTCCCAGTTTCATTCTGACCAGTTCCAAATCAAGGCCACGGGCTCCTTCCATGACCTGGGTTGGCGAGGCCATTAACAGAAACTGCACACCATCCTTTTCAGCTTCCCGAATGTTCCGCTGGTTGGCGGGCATTTCCGTCTGGGCCCGGGGATAAATAATGGTAACCTCATCAACATTTTCACGGATAAGAGACCTGGCAGCCTCCATGGCAATATTGTTACCGCCGACAACCGCCGCCCTTCTCCCCAACTCGACAGGATTGCCTTCAGCGATATTTTTCAACAGCTTTCTTGCTGACATCACCTTTGGCAAGGTCCCTCCCGGAACTTCCAAAGGCTGGTCCGCCCAAGTACCAATAGTGATGAGCATGGCATCAAATCCCTGATCTTGCAGGTCGCGCAGGGTGAAATCGGTTCCCCATCTTTGGCTGAGTCTGACCGAAATCCCCATCCTCAGGATGGCATTGATTTCATAATCGAGTACATTTCTGGGGATTTTATATTCAGGAAGGCCGTATCGAAGCATGCCGCCGAGCTTGGGCATAGCTTCAATTACCGTGACATCGTTGCCTTTTTTCGACAAATAGAATGCAGCCGTGAGGCCGGAGGGTCCGCCGCCGATAACGGCAATTTTTTTCCCGGTGTTTGATTCACGACCAAGTTTCAGATCAACTTTGTTGGTCATGCACCAGTCAGCGACAAATCTTTTCAGATGATTGATGGAAACCGGTTCATCCACCAAAATACGGCGGCAGCGGGTCTCACAAAAACGGGGACAGACCCTTCCCACTGAAAAGGGAAAAGGATTTCTTTCCATGACCAGCCTGAGGGCTTCTTCATATTCCCCTTTGGCCACATGGGCAATGTAGCCCTGGACATTGATCTGTCCGGGGCAGGTGAGATTACAGGGGGCCTTGCAGTCACCGAAATGGGTTTTGGCCAGTCTTTCAAGGCGATCCTTGCGATGGGTCTTTAACTCCTCAGAATCCGTAACAACTTCCATCCCTTTTTGCACCTTGGTGGCGCAGGCCTTGACCGGTTCGGCCATGCCTTTGACTTCAACCATGCAAAGCTCGCAGGAGCTATCCGAGACCATTTCGACATAACAGAGGGTGGGGATGGCAATACCACCCTTTTTTGCCGCTTCAAGGATAGTTATTCCTGATTTTACCGTCAGTTCTGAGTCGTTGATAGTGATCTTCATTTGGGATAACAATAGCATTAAGGGTCATCTGAAATACTACCCTTGTATTCTTCTCAGTCATATTCTTACAGGGAATGTTTCAGGCAGCCGGCTTCCATTCCTTTAAAAAGGCGGGCAGATGACCTGCTTCCCTTGGCCCGATTGTTATGTTCCAATCCGGCAGCTCTTCTTCCAGTTCGCCTTTGATGGAGGCAAGATACCCTGGAATGATCAGGTCACGATGATTCACTTTGTCTTCAATGCCGGATTTTTTCATGAACTGGGCGATTAAATCTGCACCGAATTTACCTGCCGCCCAGGCGGTCAGCACAGAAAGACCTTCGGTGTCTTTGATTAACAACCAGGATGGCACATTACTCCCTTCGATCTCGCCGGAGACGATGAAGTAGGTAAGCGAGAAATTGCAGGTAATCAGCACAGGCGAATCCTCGGCCGGACCGTTAATGGAATAAATGTCTTCCTGAACCACCATCGGCCTTTGCGGATCGGTGAAGATATTTAACCTCTCCAAAAGCAACGGAAAAAGAGTGTCGCCCTGAAGGTCCGACAAAACTACGATTCCAGCATATTTGGCAATGAGCACCGAAGCGATCATGGCTTCCATTAGTGGATCATCGGTCATCTCACACGGAAAAGTAATGGTTGGAAACCCCAAAGGTTTGAATTTTTTGGTGACAGCGGCACGGCGGGCAACCACATTATCCTCCAAAGCCGCCCGCACGGTTCTCGCACCAGTGTCGATCACCATGTCTTTGAGACCTTTACCGGCCAATGATTCGGAAATAGAAACCGCCTCGTCTAAATTCGCGCCTTTTACGCCCAAAGGGCACCCCATTTCAGTAGCAACTTCTGCCATGGCTTCGCCATTATCCGCGGTTGCTGCAAAAAGAAGGGGTTTGCGGTCACCACAAAGCTTTGCGGCCGCAGCCATGTTGCCGCTGTTATCACTGATAAGAATGATATTGGCATCTTCAGCACCGTCCAATACCTTTTGGACAAGCCCTGTGTATGCTTTCTCATCGCCGTTGGCGTCTTTAACTGCAATAATTTCCGGCTTGAGCAATACACCAACCCTTTCGTAGCGCAATGATGTAAACCGCTCAATACGGCCGTCTATATCGGCGCTGCCCATGTCTGTTGATACCAGCACTGCCAGACCGGTCGGATTCTCAAAACGTTTTTCGTGGCGGAACAAACATGTTTCACCCCCGGCGGTGAAAGCCGTGTCCCCTGCTCCCATCTTGATAGTGCGAATCGGCGGCGCCGATGCCTCGCCAATGGTTTCTTTTACTTCATCACTTACATGCGGGCAGGCGCTGATTTCAATTTGCCCGGCTGCCACCTTCATGCCAAAGGCAAGACATGTTGGAATCCCACAGTCTCCACAATTGGTCTTGGGAAGCATCTTGAGGATTTGTATACCGGTTAAAGCCATCTGTTTGTTCCTCCACTCACTAAATCGACTTTTCTAAACTTTATTTTGTAATACGCCTGGCCTGATTGTTGTATTAAACTGCTGTTTCCATGCTCAGGGCCGGATGCCCTTTTTCCTTGAGGAATTTGAGAATTTCTTCTTCAGTTATGCCCTGCTCTTCCGTAGCTATCATATCGAACAGTTCCGGCATACCTTCCTCATTGCAACGCTCAATAAGCTTGTCTTTCAGCTCCTCTTTAAGCATCTTGGGAAGCCAGACTACTCTTTTCAAACCACCTTCGGCCTTAAACAACTTACGGCTCGTCAGATAATGCTTACTGACTCCCATGAACCCGGGGGTTTGCGCGCCACCACCTGCCATACCGGCAAGGGTGGTGAACTTCATGCCACTGGGCGTCATCCCCATATAGTCGCGATTCACCACCATAATACCGTTACATTGAGGTAACATGGCGGCAATCGCCTCAAAACAGCCACACGCGGTCATGGGATCTGTCATAAGGGAATAGCAGCTTACATCAGTAACCGCACCACGTGAGGCCTGATTGACAAATTCGTTGATGCCGGTGAAAAATCCGATATCAGGATCAATGCATTCACCTTTTTCAATGGGCTGGTTGGGGCCGGTTGGATTGATCTGAAATGAGGCCTTGCCGTCCAGCCAGTTGTATGCGCCGCACATCCCCACCCGTTCGGGAGTAATAACGCAGACGTGACTTGGAGCAAATGATTGGCAAAGGGTGCAGGAGTAGAAAATATCCTCTGTGTCGTCGGTCATGGTGCCGAGGCGTTCGTCACGCTCGGTATAGACCTTCTTGGCCAGTTCGACAACCTCTTCGACCTTTTCCTGAATGGTATATATTTTTACCTGAATCTTATCAAGGATTGCACCGAATTCCTGGTGGAGCTTGCCATGCAAGACTTTTCCGACATGTTCAAAGGAAAAGCCTTTCTCAACCGCGGCCTTGCCGATCCGCACCCACATAATGTTGCGCTGGCCGATATGCATAATGCCCTGAACATAGTTGATCAGATGATGGAATTGGCGTTCGAGAATAGGTTCGAAGTCTGACTGCATCTCACGGCCGGCCACCTCGACAAGGATGGCAAGGGGCAGATTCTCCCCTTCCTTGATGTCCTTAATGTCCGGTCCTTCAACCGTAACAAGACCATCCTGTACTTCTTCCATGTCTTTGGAAATCAGGACCTCCACCCCTGTGGTCCGACCACCGCCGCATTCCATAAACAGATCGTCTTTACGAATACGTTCGCCCTCGAAAGCGGGGCCATATGAGAGCGGTATATCGATCTTGGAAACCGTAACTTTAAGACCGCGAACCTCAATAGCCTTTTGGACGATTTCTTCATGGGGAACCTGGCTGACCACATGTTCGTATGTACAGATACCGGTCGGTAATACTTCCGGAATATCGTAATCAGAAATGGTGGGAAATCCCCAGTTAATGGCGCCTGCCGCATTGGCATACCATTCATCGCTAACAGGACCGAAGGCCATGACAAATGCAAAGGTTCTGTCTTTGTTATAGATAAGGTTCCCCTTATAATCGCCCGGTTTGATGCCGCCAAAGGCCATGGCGACCCGGCAGGCAAAACCAATGGCAAAAACCGCTGAGGTGTATGTCGGTCCAAAAGGTACCAACCGGGTATTCCAGCCAATCTGCACCTCGTTATCAATGAGCTGTTCAGCAATGCGTACACCGTCGGTATGATCATGCATGAAGATATAAAGATTTTTTTCCTGAAGTTCCAAGGCGATCTTGCTGGCAATCTCTTTGTTGGGCGGTGCCCCCATAATGGCGGCAAAACCCGGTGCTGTGCCGTCAACAAATTCAACGCCACGTTTCCGAAAAATAAGGTCATCGGCCGCCCCCAGCCAGATATTTTCAGAGCCCGGATCTTCTGTTTTCGTATAAAACTCCGGTTCATTCAGATAGCGGATCGATTCATACATCTCTTCGGCAAAAAAGGTAGCCATGCCGGCATCCAAGGCCGGCGCGAGATATGGCAGCCAGATAGTATCAGACACAATCGGCGGCAGGAGCTTCCTGCATTCCTGAAATATGTCCTTCATATCACCAATATTTTGAACCTTGGCGCCGAGCATGCTGTAGATGACCGGTAAAAAATAAGCGGTGTTTGGAAAGGAAACCTCCTGTTCAGGGCCAAACTTTTTCAGGGCCTCTTCATATTTTTCCTCGGCCATGTCCACTATTTTGTGGGCGCCTCGGATAGCGGCTGAACATATGATTTTCGACATTGGAAAAACTCCTCTCTATCTTCAAAGATTGCTATTCTGAATTTGTTAACCTAAAAGACCATCGATGAGTGATCTGGTAAGGGCGATAGCCTGCGGATGCCGCATAATCAGGACTTCACCACCAGCCATCAGCATTGACGAAGCGGTAATGGCCTCCATCAAGACACCGCGGCGCTCCTGATCCCCTAACACTGCATCGGAGGGTAAACGGGTTTCTTTTGCCTTCCAGACCTCGCGGCCAAGATTGCAGATAAACGGAACTTGCAGTTTTTCATCTTTCTGGGTCAGGGCAGCAAGCCTGATCCTCTCCATGACGGAATAGGTATATTCAATGCCGTACCCCAGGGCGCCGATTGACGGGTCAATCAAAATTGTATCAAGTGATGCACCAAGGTTTTCCAGCAGAATGTTAAGTTGTTTGGCCAGGTTCACATCAATGGGTGATGACGCTACCATGGGATGTTGAAATGCCATGGCCGTAGCGCCAATAGACCGATAATTGGTATCGGAGAGAGGAGCCAGGCATACTTTCTTGTCCCCGATCATCGCGGTGATATCACGGAGGGTTTCCGTATCTTTTTCAGCATTGCCGCAACCCCAGACGATGATTGGCACGTCAACAGTGTTAATCACCTCGGTTGCAACTTGAGCAGCTTCGCTTGAAGGACGGTTCATGCCATTGGGATCTGTGGAGACTAAGGATATACAGATCGCGTCTGCCTGGTATTCATTGACGCATTTTTGGGCCCACGCTGCAGGATTATCCAGAACATCACTGAAATGACGGATAAGTGTCTCAGGCCATTCATCAGGTTTGCTATCAGGGATATCCATGGCTATAACGGGCTTGTTCGGCATGCTGCCTTCAAACAGGTTAAAAGGCAGAGAGTTGGCGCCGCCGACGGTAATTGTCTTTTCGCCGCTACCCAATATGGTTTCGCCAATGGCGCCGCTGTAAGTAACTTTATAGGTGTCTGCAGAAATCTTTGTTGCCCTGTCTACAAGAGCTATTTCCTCGTGTTTAAGGGCAGCAACACCTAAATCTGCCGCAGGAGTCGGCTTTTTCACTTCTTCAGCCGCCTTCTTGATTTCCTCGGCCTTTTGGGTCTCTTCCTTCTTCTTGGCCTCTTCAGCTTTCTTTGCCTCATTGACCTTTTTCGCCTCTTCGGCGGCCTGAGCTTCCACCGCCTTTTTTGCTTCTTCCGCCTGCTTGGCTTGCTCGGCTTTTTTTGCCTCTTCTACAGCCTTGGTTTCCGCAGCTTTTTTTGCTTCTTCAGCCTTTTTGGCTTCCTCTGCTTTCTTAGTCTCTTCAGCCTTCTTGGCTTCGGCATCATCTACCTTGGTTTCTGCAGGCGGTGCAGGTTTGGGCGGAGGAGTGCTCACTGGAGGCATGGTTGGCATTTTGGCGGGCTCTCGGGCAAGAATTGCCTCTGCGCCGGCGAACTTGGCCAAGGCCTCGAATTGATCTTCCGACAACCCGAAAGCCTTCTTCAATGAATCCAGACCCATTCGGACAGAATCCAACGCCAATTGACGTTCTCTTTCATTCATCTCATCTTCTCCCGCTTCATCAATTTCAACTGTCTCCACCACTGCTTGAACGCCGAGCCTCATGGCTTCATCCCTGGCCGCAGCAATAATGTGCTCGGCTTCCGCCCTAGCCGAACTAAGAATATCTTCGACCTCAGGCGTAGGAGCTGAGGTTACTAGTTCTCCTTCGCGTACTTCAATAACTGGTTTGGAGACAACAACAGATTCTTGTTCCTCATCTTCAAAGACCGGTCGTGACGAGAGATTGGCCCTCTTAACTATCTCGGGGACCGCACTTTCCCATTCGATCGCCATAATATGGACGCCCGAAACCCCTTTGATTTCTCTGACTTGGTTGATGATATCCACGCAGATATTAATGCCCTCATCCTCTTTATCCTTGGCATCTTTCATGCGTTGTATCACATCATCGGTTACATCCATACCCGGCACAAACTTCTTCATGTAACGGGCCATTCCCAGCGATCGTGGTGGCGTAACCCCGGCAAGTATGTACACCTTATCATCAAGGTCGAGGTCAGCGACCATTTCCATGAACTTGGTGAATTTTTCAACATTATAGATAATTTGGGTCTGGATGAAATCCGCTCCATTGGCAACTTTTTTCCCCAGACGGGCAGCGCGGTATTCAAAAGGATTGGCAAAGGGATTAGCGGCGGCACCCAAGAATAGTCCGGGCGCATCCCCCTTTATCTCTTCACCGCATTGGAACTTCTTGTCATCACGCAGGGCCTTCCCCATGCCGAGCATCTGGATAGAGTCCATGTCAAAGACGCCCTTGGCGCCCGGATGATTTCCAAATTTTTGGTGATCGCCGGTAAGACAGAGAAGATTCTTCAACCCTAGGGCGGAAGCACCCAGGATATCACTCTGCATGCCGATACGGTTCCGGTCCCGGCAGGTCATCTGGATAACCGGCTCAACGCCTTCGGAATGGACAATGAGCCCTGCACCGATACTCGACATTCTGACAATGGCGGTTTGGCAGTCAGTGATATTTACCGCATCAACGTGGCCTTTTAAAATCTTGGCTTTCTTGCGAACCACTTCCGGATCGCTGTTTTTAGGCGGTCCCAATTCCCCTGTTACAGCAAACTCTCCTGATGTTAATACCCGTTCCAAACGGCTTCCCGATTTCATCGGTAGATGTATCCTTCCACTCTATTTTAGTATTTAGTTATTCTTCGGTATAAAAATGAGTTACTGTGGCACAGGCCACAGTAACTCAAAATATCTTTTTTCTCACCTATGAAAGATGCTGTTGCCCGTGGCAGCCAACATCACCGATACCGGAACCGGTTCCCAGGTCCCGGCGCATTTCCATATCAAAGAGTACCCTTTCACGTTTCTTGTCAATTCCGAGGGCGGCTCGTTTCTTGTCGATGTGGGCAATCATCTGCTTGGCAAGTTCCAACGGATCTTCCGCAACATCCCAACGCCCGCCGTACATTTCTTCCATTTCCTCGAAAAGGTGCTTGGTGAATACTTTGGAGCCGGAAGTAGGTAAGTTCTGAAAGCAAACGTACGCGCCGCTTGACACAAAATATTGGCCGATTGCCACCGCTTTTTCACTCATCCACAGGGGCGCGGTCCCGGCAAGCGGCAATTCGGAAATATCTTCACCAAGACCGCCTTCCCTAACCATTTCTGTGGCAGCGATCAACAGGCGGCTGTTGTCAACACAGGAACCGCAATGCAGGACAGGCGGCATGCCCACGGTTTCACAGATTTCAGCCAAGCCCGGGCCCGCTTCCCTGGCGGCTTCCGGTCTCAGAAGTCCAACCCGTCCCAAAGCTGTGGCCGCACAACCGGTGGCCAGCACCAACACATCATTTTTGATCAATTCCCTGGCGATGATCTCATGCCGGTCATCAGGAAGTTTATAATTATCACAGCCGACAATAGCGGCAACCCCGCGGATGCGGCCGTTGATAATATTGTCATTCAATGGACGGTAACTGGACCGGAATCGACCGCCAAGCATATAATTAATGGTCTCGTGGCTGAAACCCACAACAACATCAAGTTTATTTTCCGTGGGGATAAAACAATCACCACGTTTCTTATAGTTTTTGATGGCATGGGTTAATATTTCTTTGGCGCTTTGCAGGGCCTCTTCCTCTTCAAACTGAATATGGACGGCGCCGGGCATCTTGGCCCGGTAATTGGTGGTAATAACATCTGTATGAAAAGATTTTGCGACTTCAGCAACAGACTGCATGATACATTGCACATCAACCACCATTGCCTCTACGGCGCCGGTGGCAATTGCCATCTCCTGCTGGATGAATCCCGCGGCAACAGGGATTCCGCGCCGCATCAAGATTTCATTCCCGGTACAGCAGACGCCGGCCAGATTGATGCCCTTGGCTCCGGCTTTTTTGGCAAGCTCCAGCATGTCCGGCTCCTGGGCGGCAAGACATAAGGCCTCTGCCAGTAAGGGCTCATGGCCGTGCACCGTTACATTCACTTGATCTTCTTTGAGAACACCCAGGTCGACTATGGCGCGGCGGGGTACCGGGGTACCGAACATGATGTCGGTCAGTTCGGTGGAGAGCATGGAAGAGCCCCAGCCATCAGCCAGTGCGCATCGTGCTCCCTGCAGCATGAGGTTTCGGTAATCCTGATCCACCCCCATATGGGTCCGGTGCATCATCTCAACCACCTCACGATCAACACCACGGGGAGCGATATTGTATTTCTTCCAGATTTCCTGACGTTTGGCCGGCGCTCTTTTTACCATGGTCACCGGTTCGTCATCCTGTTTGCCAAAATCATTCAGGGCCATTTTGCCGATTTCCAAGGCAATCTCATTTTTGTCTTTGCCTTCAGTCTCGACACCAAAGACCTCTGCCAACATATGCAATTTGACCTCATCTTTAATTTCATGAGGCGTTTCGCCTTTAGCGGTTTCAATAAATCCTTTCACCATCTCACGGGCATGGTCTGTATGGGCGGACGTCCCTGAAGCAATGGTCCTGGCAAAATTTCGGGCCGCCACGGTATCGGCCGTCGCGCCACAAATGCCGATCAGATCATCGACCCCTTCGATAATCTGGCATGGTCCCATATTGCAGTTCCGACAACACGTTCCGCCGGAGCCGAATAAACAAGCCGACATGCCGCGGGCCTGCACCCGATCATATGCCGTTATCACATTCTTGGCGATATCCTTAGACAGTACTTCTTTGGTGGACGTACAGGTAATTTCAGAACACCCTTCACATCCGTTTCTTTTGATAGACATAGTAACACCTCAATGAATAAAATTTGCCAATAATAGTTACTAATAACATAACATAATATGACAATTGGCAAAGACAATTTGTTCGGCCTAACGCCGGAGAATAGACGCTATACCAGCCCCGCGGCCTGCTTTGCAGCCTGGATGGTATTTTTCATGAGCATGGTGATGGTCATGGGGCCAACACCGCCCGGTACCGGAGTAATTGCAGCGGCCTTCTCTTTAACAGCCTCAAAGTCCACGTCACCGGCAAGAATGGCTTTACCCGCGTCAGTCATGCCAATTCGGTTGACACCAACGTCTATAATAACAACACCATCCTTAACCATGTCCGCGGTAATCATTTTGGGCACGCCGACAGCGGCAATAATGATATCGGCTCGTTTGGTATGCAGAGCCATATCTTTGGTGCGGGTATGGCAAATCGTCACAGTGGAATTTCCTGCATCGCGCTTCTGCAGCATGAGGTTGGCAATGGGTTTGCCCACAATGTTGCTGCGACCGACAACCACAACTTCAGCGCCACTGGTTTCAACCCCGCTGCGCGTAAGGAGTTCAAGAATACCATGCGGAGTACAGGGAAGAAAACATTGCTCACCGACCACCATTTTGCCGACATTGACGGGATGAAAGCCATCAACATCCTTATCCGGATCAATGGCATACAGAACGTTTGTTTCATTTATATGTTTAGGCAGGGGAAGTTGAACCAAAATGCCGTTGATTTTGTCATCATAATTACATTTTTTTACCAGGTCAATCAGCTCTTGCTCGCTGGTATCTGCAGACAAGGTTATCTGCTCGGAATAAATGCCAAGCGCTTTTGCGGTCTTATTTTTTGCTGTAACGTATGACTGCGAGGCAGGATCCTCACCCACGAGAATTGTAACCAGGCCAGGGACAATATTATGTTTATCCTTGAGTTCAGCCACCTCCTGCTGAAGCTCTTCGCGAATGACTTTCGCGGTTTCGGTTCCGCTGATGATTTTAGCACTCATCCCTTCATCTCCTTGTTCATTAATATCAATAATTTAAAGGCAAAGCTCTATTCTAGAAAACACTAAATTTTGATGAAATCGCAAAAATTACGATTTGTCTGCTACGCCGACGCGTTTGCCGCCTTGATTCCATGCGATGAAACGGGCGATAAGAATAGCCGTGATTTCTTGAAAAGCTATTGCCAGTTCATCGATGTATTGCGTTGTAACCAGTTGACATTACATGGCACGTTAACCGCTTTCCCGATTTTTGGCGGGATTATCAAATTTTGAGTACACTACACCCTCAAACAGGAAGTAACCATTACATTATAATGTTTTCAGTATGTGGTCAGAGGATGTGGAAATTTGAAGCTAAAGGAAGGGACTATAATGAATTCCAGATCAGTTTTCAAGAATATTTGTAGAGTTTTTAGAAAATAACAAATACCTCTACAAAATGGGGCTTATTTCTTGGGTCGGGTTTGGGCAAGTTTCAAAATCAGGCTGTTCGCTTGTTCAAGCCTTGATGCCAGCGCCCAGAACAAATGGTTACTAACATCAGGAAATTTCTCGATTATCTCAGGAAGACTATCACCGGGATACCGTTTAATGGTGCTACGGCCCTTGGAAACGATGGAAGCTGAGCGCGCTTCGGCCGTTATCGCCGACATTTCGCCGAAGTATTCACCAGGCTGGGTGATTTCTGCTATCTTTTTGCCGTCCTTGATGACCATCAAGGCGCCCTGTATTAACTTATAAAAATCTTTGTCGGTGTTGCCTTCTCGTATTATGGTATCGCCGTCTTCATACTTCTCGACATCGGGATTTACCAGGTAGGCCGGCAGGCTCTCTTCAGTGATGACCGTTTTGCGCAATACTTCATCAACACTTGTTATGCCTTCCTTGGCCTTCTGGATTGCCGCCATACGAAGAGGTGCCATCCCTTCCTGGATAGAAATTTTCCTCAACTGATCTTCCGGGAGTTGGGCACTGATGGCCTTGGCCACCTCATCGGTGACTTCCATCAATTCAAAAAAACCAACCCGCCCCTTGTACCCGCCTCCATTGCACGCTTGACACCCCTTTGATCCATAGAGAGTAAGATCGGGTATCTCTTCTTCCTTAAATCCCATGCTCATCAGCTCTTCCACATTGAGATCAGGAACTACCTGCTTGCATTGGGTACAAAGCCTACGGCCTAGACGCTGGGATAAGACCATGGTTACTGATGAGGCAAGCATATAGGGAGGGATGCCAATGTCGATCAAGCGGCCGATTGTGGCGGCACTGTCATTGGTATGCAGGGTACTGAAGACAAGATGACCGGTCATGGCGGCCTTAATGGCAATTTCCGCGGTTTCCATATCGCGGATCTCGCCAACCATGATGATATCAGGATCTTGGCGCAGAAAAGCCTTGAGCGCGGCGGCAAAGGTCATCCCCACTTCCTGATGGACGTTAACCTGGTTGATCCCTTTAAAGTTAAATTCAACCGGATCTTCTGCCGTGAGGATCTTGGTATCTTCGCTGTTCAAGGAATTGAGGGCTGAATACAAAGTTACCGTTTTACCGCTACCGGTGGGACCGGTAACCAGTAAAAGGCCTTGAGGCCTTTGCAAACAGCGTTTAAGCGCTTCAAAGGTATCTACTTGAAAGCCCAGTTTGGTGAGATCGACATTAAGGCTGCTTTTGTCCAGAATACGAAGAACAATACTTTCACCAAACAAGGTGGGCAGAGATGACACCCGAAAATCAACCGCCTTGTTCCTGCCGACCCGCATTTTGATACGGCCGTCTTGGGGAACGCGGCGCTCGGTAATATCCAGATCGGCAAGAATTTTTATACGGGAGTTCAAGGCATTTTTGATGGTCAGCGGCAGGTTCATTGATTTGTATAAGCTGCCGTCCAGACGGTAGCGAACCTGCAACGATTTTTCAAACGGCTCAATATGGATATCGCTCACACCATCGGTTACCGCCTTAACAAGGATGCCGTTGACCAGCTTGATGATGGGCGCGTCAGAGGCAGAGTACTGATCAAATATTGAGTCATCTTCTTCCAGGGTTTCCAGCTCAAAACTTTCGGCGGCCTCTGAAGCAAGGGCGCCAAAGTCATCGATTTGGGTGACCTGTTCTTCTTCTTCTGAATCCTCTTCATCCCCCCCTACCAGTGCTTTATATTCTTCATCACTGATCTGGTAATGCTTTTTATATGCCTCAAAAATATCTCTTTCCGTTGAAACGCAGACCGATAGACTGCGCTTTACTTCTTGTTGGAGGTCCTCGACCAGGGAGGTATCCGTGGGCTCGGCCATGGTCACCTGCAGGGACTTGCCGAGTAGCCGTAAGGGAAATGCCGTGTACTTCTTGGCAATTTCATAGGTCATTATCTGAAGTACTTCAGGTTGGGGGGGCTCCCGGCTGATGTTAATGGCAGGAAAGTTGTGGAGCCTTGTCAGTACATTAAGAATGGTATCTTCTTCAATGTAGCCCATCCTGATCAGGATACTGCCAAGCCGTCCCTTGTGCTTTTTCTGGTGTGCCAGCGCCTTATCAAGTTGTTGGGTGGTAATGTAACCCTGCTTACGGAGCAACTCACCGATGCGCATTTTTCCTGCACCGGATTGGTCTTTAACCGTGGCTCTTAGGCTTGATTTTTGTTGGGTGGCATTCTGTTTAAGGGCCGCTTTTGCCATAGAGATCTGATCAAATTAAGTAGAAGAGATTATTGAGAAATAGTTGAATAAAATCAGGTATTTTAACGAATTATAGTTAAACCGAATAAAAAAATATTATTAATACTAATATCTTAGTATTATTTACTCAATCTGACAATAAGAAATACAGCAGAAAAACAAAAGGCGAACCGAAAATGATAATTTTTCTCGGTTCGCCTTTATATGTTGGTTAAACAATGCAGTATGCGTACTTTCTCATCGATGGGCAGTATAATTAATAATTAGAACAATCCTTTTACCTTACCCGTCTTTACATCAACGTCTATACGGCGGTATGCCGGATCCGAGGCCGTTCCCGGCATGAGGCTGATAGCCCCTGCCACTGGAACAACAAACCCAGCGCCTTTATAGGTAAGGATATCCCGAACCGGCAAAGTCCAACCTTTGGGAACGCCTTTGAGTTTTGGATCATGGGACAGGCTGAGATGGCTTTTTACCATGCAGGTCCCCATTTCTTTAAGTTCAGGATCATTTTCCATCCTCTTCAGCTTGGTCTGTGCTTCGGGGGAATAGCTCACCCCATCGGCACCATATACTTCTTTGGCAATCAACTCAATGCGTTTGCTCAACGGCGTATTCAGATCATAGAGGAATTTGAAGTCGTTAGGCTCTTCACAGGCATCTACAACGGCATCGGCAAACTCAAGGGCACCATCGCCGCCATGCTCCCAATGTCTCGAAAGAGCGACCCGGGCACCGGCTGCCTCGCTCAAGCGGCGGACAGCTTTGATTTCGGCATCGGTATCCGTATAGAAGGCATTGATGCAGACCACCGGATTAATACCGGCCTTCTTTACCGTCTCAATATGATGAATCAAGTTCTTGCAGCCTTCTTCAACCCAACCGACATTTTCCGAGCCATATTCTTCCGGCATGGGTTTGCCTGGCACAGGAATCGGGGCACCGCCGTGGCATTTCAGGGCCCGGATGGTAGCAACGACTACGGCGCAATTTGGTTTCAGGCCACTGAAGCGGCATTTCAGATTCCAGAATTTTTCAAAGCCGATATCCGCACCAAAACCGCTTTCGGTAACATTGTAATCAGCGAGCTTCAGAGCGACTTTGTCGGCTATGACAGAAGACTGGCCGATAGCAATATTTGCAAACGGCCCGGCGTGAACAACCACCGGTTGTCCCTCCAGGGACTGCATGAGATTGGGATTTAACGCCTCGACCATCCAGGCGGTCATGGCGCCGTCAACCTCAAGATCCGCCGTGGTAATCGGACGATCCTGTTTGTCGTATGCGACAACAATCTTACCCATTCTGTCGCGCATATCCTGTAGGTCGGAAGCAATGGAAAGAATAGCCATGATCTCGGAACTCACAGCAATGGCAAATTTGGACTGCATTGTGTAGCCGTCCATCTTGCCGCCCAAACCGATGGTGATGTTTCGGAGGGCCTGGGCGCAGAAATCAAGGATCCACCCCATTTCCACTTTTTTGGGATGGATATCAAGTCTTTTCAAACTTCTTTTTGCAAGCTGTTCATCGGTGTAATTATTTTCATGCTGCATCCTGGAAGTGAGAGCAACCATGGCTAAGTTATGCGCGTTCATAATGGCATTAATGTCACCGGTGAGCCCCAGAGAAAAAGGAGTCAGGGGTATACATTGGGCGAGACCGCCGCCGGCGGCGCTGCCCTTGATATTCATGGTCGGCCCGCCGGAAGGCTGGCGGATCGCGCCGACCACACTCTTGTTTCTTTTGCCGAGCCCTTGAACCAGGCCCATGGCGCAGGTGCTTTTGCCTTCTCCCAGCGGTGTGGGGGTGATGGCCGTCACATCAACATATTTGCCGTCCGGTTTGTCTTTGAGACGATCGAGAATTTTCCGATAATCGAGCTTTGCAACATAATGGCCATGGGGCAGCAATTCTTCCTTTTCTAAGCCGAGCGTATCCGCAAGTTCGTAGACCGTCTTCATGCGGCTTTCCGCTTCTTCAGCTATTTCCCAGTCTTGGTGTTTGGTTGGATCAAGAACCATTTACTTCCTCCTGTAATTTTTCTTGTTCATCTTAAAGAGCTATAACGTTAGACAAGAAACTTCCCTTCCCTTTTGCAAAAAGTTCCTTTATGGAGCAGGTCTTATGTCCTCGAATACCGAGGGAAAACGTTCTGTAAATTTATCAAGGAGCGGATTCATTATTTCGCGCATGGTCGGTTCAGCCCCTGGTGAAGTGCGCAATTTGAAGATGTGGAACCATTCTATTAGGTTCGCATAGGTTATGAGTTCTGTTTTGCACGAATTGGGCAATACTGTCCTTGCTGCCTGGGGAGAAGACGTCTTGAGGAGTTTACTATAGATTTTTTCCGTCTCCAGCATGGCTGTTTCCCAGAGGTGATATTCTTCATTGCCCTCTTTATAAAACAGGGGCTTGATGAAAGTGACCTGACTGCCAAACTTGCTTTCACTGTATCTGCAATATCGCTGACTTTCCTGCAGATAGGAAACAGGTCTGTGCCTGACAATTTCGTGGGTAATCGCCCGATTGACAATAAACTTTACGGCCAGATGACGATGTTTGGCAAGAAGGTCTGTTGGCAGGGCGTCAATTTCCTCAAGGGATATTTTTTCAACCATGACTCTCTCTTGCGGGACCCATCCCATTTTTGGCGCAATATCTGTAAAAAACAAGGGATGGCGCTGGGCCAAAAATCCGGTTATCGCTTTGACCATTTTGACAGTGGGATGAGACATGTATATTTCCCGGAAGGCACGAACGCTTCCGGTTATAAGAAGCACCTTTTTTTCTGTTCGGTCAATATGCAGATATTTGGGGAGAGTACTCATGAACTGGACAGCGAGCGATTCGCTATCAAATGATACCCGTATGGTCAACACAGCCATCTCAAGAACCGAGTTGTGGGCCCGTTTGATAATATTTTTTATAAATGGCTCGGCAGAGCCTTCGGTGATTTTATCTTCACTTTTGTAACACACCCTGCCGCAGGCTTCTATTCTGATGGCCAAGCTTTGTTGGTCAAGGTCGTCAAGAATTTGAAATGACGGTGGAACAACTTTCATGAAATTTCCTCAAACAGGTCCAGAGTTATGGGCATCCGCAATGGCTTCCGCCCCGTCCAACGTTACCTTTATGTTCACTTTGCCAGAAGGGGGACATACCGCGTAAATTTTCTATAATGGGGGGAAGTTTTTCAAGGACCAAGTCCACTTCCTCTTCTGTGTTGAATATACTCAAACTTAAGCGAACCGAACCATGCGCGGCTGTGAAAGGCACTCCCATTGCCCGTAATACATGAGACGGCTCAAGAGAACCCGAAGTACAGGCTGAACCGGAGGAGGCACAGATGTTATAGCGGTCAAGATGTAAGAGGATAGATTCTCCTTCCACATATTCAAAACTCACGCTGGTTGTGTTTGGAAGCCTCTTGGTTTTATGCCCATTTAACATGGAGTTGGTAACTTTTTCAAGCAGGCCGTTTTCAAGTTTGTCTCGCAAACCCTTGATCCGGGTGTTTTCTTCTTCGATATGGGCGGCAGCGAATTCACAGGCTTTGCCAAGGCCTATAATGGCAGCAACATTCTCGGTTCCACCCCTTCTTCCCTTTTCCTGGTGGCCACCGATCATAAATGGCACAAAAGGAGTTCCCTTACGAACATAAAGCGCCCCAATCCCTTTTGGTGCGTGAAGCTTATGTCCGGACAAAGAAATAAAGTCAATCGGCAAGTCGGAAAGATCAACAGGTATTTTGCCGATGGCCTGAACAGCATCAGAATGAAAAAGGATCCCACGGCTCTTGGCTATTTCCGCCATTTCATGAATGGGGAATATCACACCTGTTTCATTATTTGCCCACATTACACTGACTATGGAGGTGTCATCTGTCAGGCTTTCTTCATAGTGCTCAAGATCAATCAATCCTTCCCGGTCTACGGGAAGTTGAGTAATCCGGTGTTTATGGCCTGTAAGAGAATCAAGTCTTTCACATAAATTCTTGACAGCAGGATGCTCCACCCTGGTGGTAACAATGTGCCGCTTGTCCGGAAAGGATTGCAAGGCAGATAAGATAGCCGTTGAGTCGCTTTCCGTTCCGCAACTGGTGAATACTATTTCCTCAGGAGAAGCACCAATAAGTGAGGCGATTTTTTCCCGGGACTCGATTATTTTTTTGCCGACCTGGCCGCCAAATGAATGCATGCTTGAGGGATTGCCGTAAACATCAGAAAAATAAGGGAGCATTTCTTCCAACACTTCCGGCGCAACCCTGGTTGTGGCATTATTGTCCATATATATAACATGGTCTGGGCCGCTGCTGATCATGGTTTTTCCTCCTCAACGATGAGGGTGTCGAGCACCTGTTCCCGTAATTTCTTTTCCACATAATCCTTGAGAGTTGTTTGGGAAGCGACACAACTTACACAGGCTCCTCGCAGCGATACCAGGACATAGTCTCCATCCACATCAACAAGCTCAATGTCACCGCCGTCCTGGCGCAGGGCGGGCCGGATTTCCCTTTCAAGTACTTCTTCGATCAGTTTAATTTTCTGGATGGTAGTCATTTTTTTGGGACGTTTCTTTTCAACTTCTTCCTTTCTGGATTCTTTGCGCACTTCGAGGATGATTTCCTGGATTCTGTCATGACAGTTGCCACATCCGCCGCCGGCTTTGGTGAAGTTGGTGACTTCCTCTACTGTCCGTAAATTGCTTTCCTCTATAGCTCGCCGTATTTCAAGGTCGGTAACCCCAAAACATTCACAGACCACTTCACCTTCAGCCATGGGAAAGGTAAAACCGCGAAAATTGGCAATGGCCGCCTCCAAAGCTTCCCGCCCCATAACGGAACAGTGCATTTTTTCCTTGGGCAGGCCGCCAAGATAATTTGCAATATCCTCATTGGAAATTTTTTCCGCCTCTTCCAGCTTGAGTCCTTTAACCATTTCAGTTAGGGCTGAGGAGGAGGCTATGGCACTGGCGCAGCCAAATGTTTTGAATTTTGCGTCAGTAATTATACCCTGGTCATCCACTTCCAGGGTGAGTTTAAGCGCATCGCCGCAAGCAAGGGAACCCACTTCCCCCACCCCGCTTGGATTTTCTATTTCGCCAACATTTTTTGGCTCTAAAAAGTGCTGTTTAACTTTATCGGTATAATCCCACATATTTTATTTTGAACTCCTGAAAAGATTGGGAATAATATTTACTTGAAAGCAGATCATCATAATTTCTTGATAGCCAAAAAGCAACATTTTATCAAAACCGCCACAGGCAAGCCCTCATTCATTTTAAGCCATACTATTTCTCTTCAATAGCTTGTATTTGTTATTTTCGTGCTCGTAATCGATCTTCTTTTATTCATGATCAAACATGTAATGTTGTTTTCTTTTCGATTACGAACACGAGCACGAACGGCTCTGTTTGAGAGGAAGCGGAGGTGCTGTGAAACGAATGCCCTTTGGGTGCTTTTTGCGACGCCATCATTGTTTGCCTTTGAGAAAATGCCAAACTGTTTCTGCGAGTTCAGGACCGATTCCCTCCACCTGCGAAAGTGTCTCAATTTCGGCATCTTTAATTTTCTTGAGGCTGCCAAGGCGCGACAATAAATTTCTCTTCCTGGTTGGACCGATGCCTGGGATCTCATCAAGGAGTGAATGCAGGGTTTTCTTTTTTCTCAATTTCCGATGGAAGGTTATGCCGAAACGATGCGCTTCATCCCTTATTCGCATGAGCAGATGAAGCGCGGCAGAATTCTTGGCAAATGTAATGGGATTCTTCCTGCCAGGCCGGTATATCTTTTCTCCCTCATCTGCTCTTTCTTTGGCAATACTTACTATATCAATGCTATTCTCCAGACCTGATTCGGCAAGAACATTCATGCCGATATGCAGCTGCCCCTTTCCGCCATCCAACAGGAGCATATCCGGCAACTCATTTTGATCAACAACCTTGGAAAAACGCCGTCTGAGTACTTCCGCCATCATGGCGTAATCGTCCTGACCGGCAACCGATTGGATCGTATAGTGTCTGAAGCCGCTTTTTGATTTGCTGCCATTTTCATAAGCAACAAGGGAGCCAACCGCCATTTCCCCTCCTAAATTTGCAATATCAAGGCATTCAATTTTTAGAGGCAGCTTCCTAAGGTGCAAATCATCCTTCAAGGCCATTAGTATTTTTTGAAGATCTGCAATCTTGCTGGTCCTTTCAAAAAGGAGTTGTTTTGCATTGTTTTTTGCCATCTCAAGAAGATTTTTCCGGTCACCGCGAATTGGAACCTTTACGACAACTCTGGAGCCTTTAAGTTCAGAGAGCCATTCCTCATAGAGTTCTTTGTTCCCGGGGGTAAGGGGAAGAATGACTTCATGGGGCAGCGGACGATCATCACTGTAATATCCCTCGATAACCGCGCTCAGTATTTGCGCGTCACCTCCAATGGGATCATCAAGAAAATATGCATGTTTCCCATTAACAATACCCTCCCTTACAAATACAAAAGATACGGCAACGAGAGAATCGTGACGAATGAGGCTGATTACATCTTGATCGAGAAAATGCGAAGTAACCACTATCTGTTTTTCCATGGTTTTTTGTATGGCAACTATCCGATCCCTGAGCATGGCTGCCTCCTCAAAATTGAGATCGCGCGAGGCCCTATCCATTTTTAGTTTGAGTTTTTTGACTACCTGCTGGTTTCTCCCTTCAAGGGCCATGGTGATATTGTGAACCATTTCCATATATTGTTGATGGTCTGCCATACCCACACAGGGTGCCAGGCAGCGATCCATCTGGAAATTGAGACAAGGCCTTGTTTTTACTCTGAGGTTCTTCTCTTTGCAGCGTCTGAGCGGAAACAAGGTGTTAAGGTAACTTATGGTTTTCCACATGGCTGCAGAGGATGAAAAGGGGCCGAAACACCTGGCACCATCTTTTTTACGTCTGCGGGTCATTATCAGGCGCGGCCATTCTTCGTTCAGTGTCACCTTTATATAGGGATAATTTTTGTCATCGCGAAGAATAACATTATATTTGGGCCGGAATTTTTTGATCAGGGAGGCTTCTAAAATAAGCGCCTCTTTTTCCGTATTTGTTAAGATGGTGTCAATCTTGTGAACTATACTGAGCATCTTACCGGTTTTTAAGTGGAGGTCACCCAGGTGACGGGAATAGGATGAAAGCCTTTTCCTGAGATCTCTCGCCTTGCCGACATAAAGAACCTTCCCGGTTCGGCTTATCATAAGATAGACGCCAGGATTTTTGGGGATTCCTTTTAAAAAAATAGGAGTGAACGGAGTATTAATTTTTCTTGAATCCATGTGTAGGGAGGGGACATTGAGCTGCTAATAGTGCCAAGCACACTTATTTACGGGTGCATGGAAAAACCTTGGCGATGACTCAGTAGAAAAAAACCAACGAATGTAGACCTCTGAATGGCAAAATAAAATCTATTCGCTCCTGAACAAAAAATCAATAGTGATACGATTCAAAAAATCGCAATAGTCCGAGGCTTCCGGTAAAATTCTAGGGCCTTACATGTACAAACTGGAAAAATATGATGCTGCTGAAAAAGGTCGGGGATGCGGTTATTGTGCCATGTTTTTTCAAAAAAAGGAGTGGCAAGGCCGCTCCTTTTTGTAATGACAAATAGAAAGTATATCAATCAGGTAATTAGCGTAAGAACTCCATCACCATGGCACTCCGTATAGTTAATTCAGGTTTCAGTTGGTATTCTTCACCGCCCCGGGGAACAATTCAGGGCGGTGAAGAAAATGTTGAGAGGCTTACAGGAGGACAAACGGGGAGGCATGTCCTTGACCTGACTCTCAAATACTTTTGCTGAACCTTAGCACAGGACAAACAGCATGGAAATGTGGCAAATTGTCGCAGCAGGAGTAATGATACGAAAAAAACTTGCGCTATAATGTATAGAGAAGTAATGGTACTTATTTCATAACAAATCGTAAATATTACAATTTATGTAAATATTGCTGGAATTCACGTGACATCAAATACGCAAACCATATCCGTTTCAGAAACAGAAAGGGCAACATCCAGAATTGCTTTTTCTTGGCTGTTGTATCTCAGATGGGGTGCGCTGGCCTGTCAAATCATACTCATTCTGGCTGTGTATCTTTTTTTTGACACAAAGCTTCCATTTTTCATCTTATTTGCAATTATTGCCTTTGCTGCAGCAAGCAACATTTTTTTCCATGTCTGGACGCGAAAAAAACTTATAATCCCCGGTTGGCTGACCGCCCTGGTCATGTTTTTGGATGTGAGTCTGCTGACGCTTTTGTTGTCGCAGACCGGCGGCCCGATGAATCCTTTCACCTTTCTTTATCTTATCCACATAGCCCTAGGAGCGATCCTGACTCCCACTAGGTGGTCGTGGAGTTTAACATTTTTCACCATCTTTTGTTATGCTAGTTTTTTTTATTTCCCCGATATAATGGTATTTCTTGATTCCTCACTCGGCGTAACTCATGAAATCCAAGAGTTGTGCCATTACTCTTTTCCCTCGTCCGTTCCGATGCAAAGCGACGAACTTACCATGCACCTGCAGGGCATGTGGGTAGCTTTCTCAATTACCGCCTTTTTTATTGTGTTTTTTGTCGGAAAAATCCAAAAAGCATTGGACAAACATCAGGAAACGTTGGCAATCCTGAAAGACGAAAGGCTTAAGACTGAAAAACTTGCAGCGCTTGCAACTTTTTCCGCAGGGGCTGCTCATGAATTCTCAACCCCACTGTCTACCATAGCGGTTGCTTCTGGAGAAATGATTCGTGCGCTCAAAAAAAATGGGGCAAGCCAGGAACTCACAGAGGATGCTCAACTCATAAGAGAGCAGGTTAATAGATGCAAGGATATACTCTATCAATTGGCGGCCGATGCCGGAGAACCACTGGGTGAACTTAGTGAAGAAAGAAATATCAAAGATTTTCTGGCAGAAATCGAACACACCTTTCCATCGGGATATCGAGATCGCATTGAGACCACAAACGAAGTTGGTGATCTTTTTGTTCGATTCCCGCACCGCACCATCAAAAGAGCTATAAAGGGAATTGTAAAAAACGGCTTCGATGCTACGCAAGATGATTCGCCAATTTTTCTGCGTTGCAAAACAGAGCATGGTTTTCTTGTAATTGAGGTTGAAGATAAAGGGGCCGGAATGCATAAAGACACTCTTGCCAGGGCCACAGAACCTTTTTTCACTACAAAAGATCCCGGCAAAGGCCTGGGATTGGGACTTTTTTTAGCAAAATCCATTGCAGAACGTTTCGGAGGGGGAGTAACTATACATTCGGTTCCGGCACAAGGCACAATTGTTGGAGTACGTTTTTCACTTTCCCACATAACGGCGGAATGAGGAGGCATGGTAGGTAGATTTCCCGTTGCGTGTCGGAGTAAAACGATCCCTGTTACGTGTGGCGGCGGAGCGGCAAGCCAGCAAAGTTCAGCACTGTAAAGGGCATAACGAACGAAAGAAAAAAATTCTAGGGAGCTTCCCTGCTAAAGTGGGGAGCTTCAATGCATTTATTATGTTTATGGGGGAGTTGATGCATACCATTCTTCTCGTAGATGACGAAGATTATTTTAGGGAAAGGCTGAGCAAGGCCTTTGCTGACAGGGGATTTATTGTCCATTCAGCGGAAAACTATGAAGAAGCTCTGCAGGTAATCATCAAAAAAAAACCGGCACGAGCGGTTGTAGATTTGAAAATGCCCGGAAAATCAGGGCTTGATATCATTAAGGATGGACTGGCCATCTTTCCGGATATGCAGATCGTCGTTTTAACAGGTTACGGAAGTATTGCCACTGCTACCGAGGCAATAAAACTTGGTGCCCTTTACTATCTCCCAAAACCTGCTGATGTTGATGATATCCTGAAAGCGTTTTCCAATAATCAAGATCATGAAACATCTGTTGAACAGGATGAATTCACGCCGCCATCTCTTGCCAGGGCCGAATGGGAGCATATAAATCGGGTGTTGAGCGACTGTAAAGGTAACATATCAGCGGCGGCAAAAAAACTCGGTATCCACAGAAGAACATTGCAAAGGAAGCTGTATAAGTATGCTCCCAACAAATAAAAATTTAATGCCGGCGCAAAAAAAAGGGGCCAGGTTGTTTCCTGCCCCCCTCTTTAATTCGAAACAGTAAAATACTTACTTATTGATGAAATCGTAAAAAATACGATTTCATCGATGTATTACGTTGTAACTGGTTGAAATCACATGGCACGTTAACCGTTTTCCCGACTTTTTGTAGGATCATCAATTATTCAAAACCTAGAGTCTTTTTTGTTTCAGAACGTTTGTCCACATAAACTTTCCATTTCACCGACGGATCAATTATCTCCTCCTTAATGAGTTCCTGCACCGCGATATTAACCTGAAAAATAGTACCATATCGCGCTCTGTGGTCTGCAACAAGACCAATCCGTGGTTTTTTGAAACGATTTGATTTCTTAAATTCCTTGATTGCTCCAATAATATTTTTGTATGCCGTTGCATCCTCTGTTGGCAGGAAAAGATCCTTGCTCTTTTCAGGATCAAGGTACTCCTCATAGGTGATTCCCATGGCCGCAGGATCCAAGCCCTGGAGAACTGTTTTCTTTACCTCGCCTGCTAATATTGAAACCCCGGACTTTTCATCGATCACCAAGGTGATCAGTTCCCTCTTGTTCTCGTTCACCACAAGTTCGGGATTTTTATCAACCTTGGGAGGTACGATTACATCCTTCTGAACTTTGAAAACAATGAGTGTTTGCGAGATAACAAAGAAAAAAAGTAGAATGAATATCAAGTCCTGTAAATTGAGATCTTCGTCTTCAACCAGTCGTTTCATATCATTTTTCCTTTATACTTTGAAGGAAAGAAAATCACTCAACAGCATCGCTTTGGCGACGGCCGAAATCCCTATATAAGACCTCAATGGGGATCTGCGCTACTAGATGATGACGCATTATAGACCCGACTATCTTGAGGCTGACCCCAAAAAGACTGGTAATGATTGCGATCATTATCGAAGCTTGAAGCGTTGCAAAACTTTCAGGGGTCATCTGTCCTTCGGCCAGCATTGCGTTTGAAGATGCCCTGAATGCTTGGATAAGGCCCAGAAGAGTGCCAAAAAAACCTACCACCGGCGCAATGTTGGAAAACAGGTTGATGGTATTAATACCTTCAATGTATTTTTCGTTGATGTTATCCACTTTTGCCCTGAAATACTGTTCAAGCATGAATGGTTGTTTGATGGCATTGGGCAGGATAGCACCGATGATTTCACTTAAATAATTTGAGTAATTCATCACCAAACGAACAGTTTTCTTTTGAAATACCTCATAATCTCCATGAACACTTGGATCTTTAAGAATGCGGATCAGATCTGTTCTCTGTACGGGATCGTAGTATTTGGTTCGCGTGAGCTTGAATACGCTGTAATAGACCCAGTTGACTACCAGGATTATGGCCATGGCATAGAGGATGAACATGGTAAGAAGGCTCATTTTATGAATGGTCGGCACAATAAATGTCGCCAAATTCTGGGAGTCTAGAATATTTGGCTTGTATATACTCAGGCCAGTGAGGCCGGCGGTGATTACAATAACCACCCAGACGTTTAACTGTCTAAATTTACTGGTTATCAGATTGTTTTCTTGCATGTATTCCTCCTAAACTTGGACCCAGCTTCACTCCTTGATGCTTGAAGTAGTAGGTTTTTGACCCATGTTATTTTTTTTTCCCGGACGGCTGCTTCTCTGAGGATTATTCTTGATTGAGGGAGATGGATACACAGTAATTCCCTGCGACAAACCCTCAATGAGATGTTCATTGCTGTTTGGATCGGGGTGGGCAACGATATTGCTAGTGAATTTCTCTAAAAGATTAATCACCAACTGGTATTTTCCCGGTGGCAGATAAATAGTAAACCAACGAGAATCTTGGTCTGTCAAAATATCTGCCAATGTGGCTTTACGGAGCACACCTTTGATAAAATCATGGGCGGCAACATAAAGAACATAGTCCATATCTTGATCTGGTTGTTCAGTAATAAAACGGACGGTTGCGTGATTGAGGTTCTCCACAACCTCTGAAGATGGAAGTGTTTTCCCTTTAAATGAAATCCTGACCGGCAGGCTACCCCCTTCAATCCTGGACGCATCAGACATCCATTCCCTCACAGTCTTGGCACTTTCAAAACTATCAATTTTCATAGTTAATGACGGCGTATCAGGAAAAATTTCCTGGGCAATTACAAGAAAATCTTCGCCTGCGGCAACGAATCCTTCATATGCCTTGGCAATACCGACCAGCGCAAAAGCTCTGGCGAAAAGTTCTGACAGCAGACGTTGCTCTATGCCAAGCAACTCGGCGACATTGTCAACATTCTGTTTACTTATGCCGCCACCTTGAACAGAGAGGGGAAATTCCACTTCTTTATAGAGGATTGTTTCAACCTCTTCGAGTAAAAGTCTTTTAGACCAGGGCTCATCGATTCGCCGTATTTCTTCGACAAGGCGTTCCATGTCATGTAGAGCCAATTGGATTTTTTTCTGCAGAAGGAGTGATTCGCCCTTATAGGACCCGAGTTGGGCTGAGACGGAACCGTTGGTAAAAACAACAAAACCAACCATGCTGAAGAACAATACATATTTTTTCATATGATTAGCCATCAATCTCATTATTTTTCCCCCCCTTTTGCTAGTTTCGTTCCCTTTTTTACTGCTTTCTTCTTCTTTTTCGCTGTACTCTTATCTTTACAGCGCGGTTCATAGAGATTGGTCATTTGACGATTTTCGGCAATTTCGCCAAACCCTACGAGGAAAGCGGTGTAGGCATCAAGGGTGGTGCAAAAATCTTCCTGATGAGTTTTGCTGTCTTGTTCATATTTCTTCAGGACATAATTGAAAGCGTGCGAGGCATAGGTTAGACAAATACCTTGGTAGTTCTGGAAAACAAAGAGATTACGCTGATTTTTAGGGAGTTCATAAACTGCGCGGGCGAGTTTTGCCGCTGCATCAGAAACACGAAGCATGTCATGCAGCTTGGTTTTCCAGTCAAAATCTATTTGAAATGCGTTGCGGAGAGCAACGACACCTTTATAATTCTCTTTTTCCCAGAGAAAGTATAATAGTCCTGAGAGGTTCTGGCCGTAATCTTTCTCCACCAGTCCTATAAGGGATTTGGTATCAGGCTCAAAGTGATAGGCCATTTTGGATTCATTCTGCTCGGATGCTAAAAGTTTATAAGCGTCTCTGGCATGCTGGAATCCCAACATGTAGTAATTGATTTTCTTTTCCTTCTCTTCGGTTATTATCCATTGGGTAAGGTCGCTAATTTTTTCCATGAGCACGGCTTTAGCCTTGAGTGACCCTGCCATGGACAGTCCTTTTTTATAGTGTTCCAGGGCCTCAATAAATTTCGGTTCCGTAGTTTCAGTTTGATCATACTCTTCCTTGGATCGGTCCCCCATAAACTTGTAAATACCTATCACGGAATTTCCGTCAAAATAGGTCGATTCATACAGATCATGCATCCAACCAGTAACTGTTTCCAAGTTCCCTTTCCGGGTTTGATCTTTGGCTTTTTTGGGTTTAATATCTGTGTATCGGTCACAAATCATGCGGATTCGGGCGGTTAACCATCCGCTTGTAAGATTATCATCCTTTATCAGACCATCAATAAGTGCCTTATAATATTCAATGGTCCATCCCAGAATCTGATCTGAAAGCAACTCTGCGTTAAAATCCTCCTGGGCATGTTTTTTCTGGATGGCATCCCACATTTCTCCCAAGGCGCGGCGTTGGATGGAAAGAGATTCCCGGGGTTCCATTTCTTTGGAGATGGAAAGCATACGGGCTTTACCAAGAGCAAAGACAGTGGAGGGAAGGTAGTAGGAATACGTTGATCGTTCGAGATCATCAATGGCGTCTTCAAGGAATTTTTCCGGACCGCCTTCGCCCACAAAAGTTTCAGGTCCACCTTTCTGAAAAATCATGAACTTTGCTTGGCCGCAATAATAAAGAAGTCGGTCCACATATTCATCCGCTTCTATTTCCGTCCTCATATCGGTGCAGAGGATGACAAGCTCTTCATAATCCTCAGCTCCATACATGTCACGAAACTTCTGGACTTCCAGGGCATACGATGAATTTGTCATGACCAAAATGGCAATAATCCATCCTGATGTAATTATCAGTGGTCGAAATTTACATACCATGAAATTGGCTAAATGCTTTCCCATCATTCTTGGCTTTGTCATAGTCATTTCTGTACCTGCTTCCAAGCTTCACGAATTTGGTTTTTTGCACACCTGAATTTGTACTGTCTGTATCTGACAATCCTATTGTCAGATATGCCAAAACACTTGGCATTTAAATGTGCCACCGGCCCAATGTTTTCGAGTTTTTGCCATACACCTTTATATTCTTCATCATAGCGGAGATCATCAGATTTAGATGCTTCTGGAAGAGACAATGCATCAGGAGCTGATTCAACAGGTTCATCTCTTTGCGCTACCTGAATATTCAAATCAACGTTTTCAATATCGCTCTCGCCTCTACGGCCAACTCCTACCTCAAGGGCAGTGTTTTCAAGCTCAACATCCGTTCTTTTAGCTGTTTCGATTTTTAACTTCTCCGTATCATCTTCAAGGCGCCGTTCTTTTTTTCCTATTGATGATAGGGAGGTCGTGACATTTTCTTCTTCCAGTTTTCTTTGGGGTGAGGTCACAGCAAAGGAGGTGGGAAGGTCTGCCGGTGCGTCTGAAGAGCTGCGCGCCCTGACTTTGAAACCTTGAGCTGCTTCGTCGACCCGGCGTGTAGTTGAAAGATTATCCAAACGAAAATCCTCTGCCTTGCGATCCGCTTTGCTCCCCAGCATTCCGAGTTTCTTCTCATCCATCGGCTTTGCCATAAGCCTCTTCTTGGCAATCGGCTTTGTTTTTGGCGCTTCTTTCTTTAATGCTTTTGGCTGCTGCAGTTTCAATTTAACCTGCTCTTCCTTTATTTTTCTCTGTTTCGGAGGTTTGGGTTTAGGCAGTTCTTTTTTTACAGGTTTCGGCTTCGCAATTTTCTCTTTCTTGATTGGTTTGGGTGGCGGAGGTGGAGGTGCGGGTTTCGGTTTCGGCACATCGACTTCCGGAGCAAGCATAATGGTCATGGTTTCTCGAACTTTTTCCTGGATACTTGCCGGATTCAAAGCCAGAATAGCGATAAGGAGAAAAAGAAGTATGTAGCCGTAACTCGTTGGATTACAAAAGAAATCCCGTAGAAAGTATAAGACCACTACGCCGATTTTTTCAAAATCATTTTCTTTCTTCTTGGGTTCCAGCCTGGTAAGAGACGTTATGCCATTAACGCCTTGGTGTTTATGCTCCCATAAAAATGCCCAGGCGGTTACATCAAAGGAAAAGAAAATATCCGTTGAATCCTCATCTGTAAGATCAGGTACCGACGGGAAAATATTTTTTGTTGCTTCTGATTGGTCAGCGGATCTGCTGTTCATTGAGGGCTGTCTGCTACGTATTTCTTAAGGAATAGCGGGTCGTTGGCTTGATACCGGGTCCAAGCATATCCCATGAGGATCCGGTAAATTCGATAATTATTTTCACCTGTCAAACGGTGCAGGCCCGCATGTTGACAGTCTTGATTAGAAACAATAAGTCCGTAGCCTGCATAAACACCTACTTTAGTCTGGTTTTCCTGAGATCTATAGAAAACAACATCGCCAAAGGCGATATCAAGCGGGTCATGAATTTTTCTGCTGATTCGGGAAATCGACTTTTCTAGATCTTCGGAACCATCCAACACTTCAAAAGGAAACTGATACAGCACGGTCTGTTTGAGGAAGCTTTCATCAGAGCATTTCCACATCCAAGGGCCGCCATCAAGCCTGCTCATGAGAGATCCTAGCAGATCCCTTGCCATGGCGTCTATTAACAGCAAGACATCAGGCGATGCGTCTGGATATTTGATTCCACATATTCCTGATGCTAAAGTAACATCATAATTCTTTGTATTAGTGAGCGCATTTTCAACGTTTTTTGATATTTCCGCATTATAGAGACAGGTGCCAGTTTTATCGGCAAAGGTGAATTTTTCCTTACTCTCAATGGCATACAGCACGTAGTTACCGGTATCATTTTGATAGAAATCCACTCCCCGCCGATTGCCCTTTTTTTTGAGCCTGTGAACGATATCCTTATAGTGAATAGCCTCTGGCTTTAGGGGTGGGGGAGGTGGGGGCTCCATTATATCAACTGCCAGCGGTTCAACGTCTGGTGCCTGAACTTGCGTTGTGCCGCATCCTGTTAAAACCATGAAAACAACAAACAAGGAAATACAAAATAAAAAATTGCTGCAATTAACAATTACAAATTTAAGAGCAGAAATGCCGGCAAAAATGCTCATTTTTTTATGTATCATTAATAATTCTTTTTTGGTTTGATTGTTTGCCAGTTTGACCGGTACCAGATGTGCTTCTTGTATCTCGTTTTGGCGTCAAGACCTGGGAAGTAAGAAATGATCAAATATGGCCTTTAGTATGAAATTCATCAGCTGAAATGGCAACTTTTTAAATAATTACAGGTTAAGAATATCACATATTTTCAGGGACAGTCAACTGCAAAAAGGCAATTAACCTGACAAAAATATTGGGAAATCTCAAGAATGATACATTGAAATTATGACAAACGATTACTGATATAGAAGTAAAACTGATGCATCTCTTTTAAAAGGAACGCTCCCAATTACCCCTTCAAACTTCTCCGCCCATTATTTTATACACAATATAATGATATGAGGACAGAAAAGCAAAAACAGTTAAAAACAGTAATGAAAAACATACAGCATAGGTTTGGAATTTCCGTATATAAAAAACCAGATCACTTTTACCCAAAAAAAGTTGGACCAAACTCAAACTTATCCCCAAAAAAACAGCAGGGATCAGGGTACCGAAAATTGCAAAACCTATGTAATAGTATTGCGTCTTAAAAATACAGAAGGGACAGTTATGATACGGCATGGCATAAATATATGAAGAGAGAGCGGCAATAATAGTGACGATGGCAACGCCGAAAAATACCATCCACAGCAGTGAATACAAACCGGCAAGCAGGGCATGTTTATACCGTAAGAGCAAAATGCCACAAGTAAAAAGAGCTGCAATACCCGAGTAAAATAGGACCAATAGGGTCTGCTGGGATACATTGGCCAAAAAACTCTGACTGCCTGTCCCGCTTGAAGAACTGAACACCACTGCACAGCATGAAGTGATAATGTCCGGCTTAAGCCCAGAAATATAAAGGGTTTGCAAAGATATGTCTACGAAAAGCAGGGGTAACAACAACAGCAGGAAGATATATTTTACCCGGACCAGAGGATATCTTTCCGACCTTATATCCAGTTGATGCATCACAATCCAGAATCCGTATAAAAAGACACCGGCAACCTTGACCATCAGGGCCGGCACGCCAAAACTGTTCGCCGTTAAAGCACCGGTGGCACACATTGCCCCGACAATCATCTGGCAATAATGGTTCGCGGCAAGCACGAACAAAAGCAGGGAGACAATCTGGAAGCCCAGACCATATGCCACCATGGTTGATGAGAGCCATATTTCATTTTCAAGACGGATTTGCCGGTTGCTGTCGCTGGCAGGATTCCAGAAACGGAGCACTCTTACTGCTGTTCGGCTGGCAAAAGCCAGTAAAAAGAAGACCACAAGACTGCACAAGCAAAGGGTCAGGCTCCATGAATTAAGGAACATGAATTCGTCCGTCCTTCACCCCGACAATATGATGCACTTGAGGATGATCTGTTACCAGGGTATCGTGAGAAGCAATTATAATTGTTTTGCCGGCCAACCTGAGGTCGTTCATTATACTCATAAATTCCATGCTGAGCCTGCTGTCCAGATGGGCGGTGGGTTCGTCTGCCAGAATAATGGGAGGATTATTGATAAGCGCCCTGGCAATGGCCACCCTCTGCAGCTCCCCTCCTGATATCTGATTGGCAAGAAAATTTTCACGGTGCGTAATGGAAAGTTGCTCGGTAAGAATCCGTGCTTTTTTTCTCCGCTCCCGGGGTGATACACCAAGAGGAAGAAGCGGCAAGGTAATATTATCCATCACAGTCAATCCGGGAAGAATATTGAATTGTTGAAATATAAAGCCGATCGTCTCCCTGCGATGGATGGTAAGGAATCGGTCCGGCAGCCTGGATAGCTGCTTTCCGGCTATGGAGGCCCTGCCGCTGGTTGGTGGGAATACGCAACCGACAATGGAAAGTAAAGTACTTTTGCCTGAACCGCTTGCCCCTTTGAGGCATACCATGGTTTGAGGTTCTATGGTGAGGCTTACTCCGGTGAGGGCCTTTACTTCGTTTGGTCTTCCCTTATTATATATTTTAGTAACCGATTCCAGTTCGATCAGCATTATCGTCCCCTACCCCGCCTTCATTACCGTATAGCAGAATCCGCCGGAACAATGGCACAACGCCATGCCGGAATTACAGTGGCAGCCAAATACGGGATAACGGTAAAACAAAAAATAAGAAGCAAATCATCGACGGATATATTGGGAATGAGCTGGAAGGACGGATAAATCACCGACCATCCCAAAAGAACCGGTCTGAAGAGGGTGGCATCAAAAAAAGCAACATGAATATAAGCAAAGGTACAGCCGATCACAAAAGCCAGGGCAGCCACTAAAAAGCTTTCCCAAAAGCGGACCGCCAAAACATCTGTCGTCTCCCATCCTAATATTTTCAGTATACTTATTTCCCGGCGCTCCTCGGGTGAAAGCCCGGAAGCCTTGTCCCATGCCAGGATAATAAAAGCGGCAAGGGCCGTCAAAAGACAGACTGAGGCAAAACCGCTACGCCAGCCGAAAACAACTTGATACGTCTTCATAATCTGGGACCTGGTAAGCACTCTGGTATCCGAAAGACGGTCAGCAATTTTTTTGGCGATGGTGTCAACTTCCATTGGATTGGCTACATATACACATAAGTCTGTAACAAATCCTGGCGCTATGGCAAAAAGATCCCGCGCATCTTCGATATTCATCACAATCAGATCACTAGTCAGCAGGTCGACAATGCTGCTGAATATACCGACAACTTTAAAGGATTTCAATGAGAGGTCAGGCCGGAAAAAGGAGATAACCCGCCTATTTTTCAAATCTTTTGCTGTATAAACCGATTGACCGATAACGGACTCCCCCGTCCCTTCCCTTTCCGGAAAGCGTCCTTCGCGCAATGCCAGGTTAAGTTTCTTGCCAAATGGCATGGCGGAAACATCAAGCCCCATTACCGTGTAATTAGCGAGATTTGCCTCATCAAAGTAATATCCCCAAATCCTCGGCACTACTTTCTGGATGCCGAAGATGGTGGACAGTTCATCCATATAGGCCAGCGGTATTGCTTCCTGCCGACCGGCTGACATTCGCTGTATTGTGATTTCAGGGGTGTTTTCTAGAGAATCTTTGGCAAGCTGGGTCAAGGCCTGGGTTACCATTTGAAATGATGCCAGCAGAAAAATTACCCCGGCAAAAACCAGCAGGACACTGGCATTTTTTAATCTGCGACGCCACAGCGAGGAAAGGGAGTAATCTAAAATGTTGAGGTGTTTTTCAAAAACTGTTTTCAGCATAATCTATAACTCTGATGCAACCGGTACCTCCTGAAATAGCTGGTTTTCATCTTCGCTTCGCCCCACATTCACGGTATTTGTTGAAATATTATGGGAAGGCCGGGGCCCAGAAAGAACCTGTCGGGAAATGTTCTATGGCTCCGGGGTGATCCATAAACGGCACAATTTTGTCACTTACAGCCGGATGGCGGGTATATCGCGCTTCAGTAGAGACACACAAGTCTGTCAAGCCAAGACCGGCAGTAGTAATGTCTAGTATTTTTTTATTGGCATAAAATTGGTGGCGTTGGATTCTGGCATGAAAGAATAAAGCAGTATCTGCAACAAATAGCACAAAAACAATAGCAAGAAGAAGATGTACCGGTCTCATTTTTTAATGTCTGTCACTTCATGGTACGTCCGGAACGGAGTCTTTCAATTACTTCTGGAGGAATTTCTTTAAAAGAAAATACTTTTTTGCCGGCATGGTCATTTTTAAAGCTTTGAGCCGCCTCTTTGGATGCAAACGGTATTAATTCATGGCCCATGGGTCCGTAAATATCGCTGCCTGAAACATAAAAAGCCTTGTGGGCCTCAAGCCAGGCCAGTGAATAATAATCTTTTACCCAAATTTCTATTATGAAATCTTTATGCTGTTTGCTAAATTTTTCCGGATTATAGTAGTAGGCCATCATGTCCTTCATGCCGTCAAAATAACTGACCGTCCCATCAGTATGACGGATTTGGGTGATCCAGGAAGGAAATTTTGCTACAAACATACCACAGACCGGACAGCGCGTGTCCGATTTTACAGTTTCCTGCGGATCAGATTTGCAAGGATTTACAGATAAGAGAACAGAGGAGACAAAAAAAACAACGAACAGACCACGGACAGCTTTATTCATGAAATGCTCCCAGAGTCATGCAATTAAGTGCATGAAAGCTCAATTGATTATTGAAGTCCCCCAAAATTCGGGAATTGAAATGGTAGCCGAAAGCAAAAGCATATGCAAGCGTACTCAAAAGAAAATTTTATTGAATATAGTATATTACGAAATAACCAAAGGCTGGTATCTTTACACTATTTTGGTACCATTACTATCAAGCTCAAGCCCGCAATATTCTTAACGCAAAGGTAATGTTGTATGGAAGCATTTGAAACACTTCTTGAAAAGTCGACAGAAATCCATGGCCATATCTGCGCAGGTCAAGTCCTGGGTGTCCGTATGGCAATGGTTGGTCTGCGGGAAATCGGGATTGTTGATCCGCAAGGAAAAGACAGGAAAAACCTCTATGTGATCGTAGAAATTGACCGCTGCGCAACTGATGCTATTCAGAGCGTTACCGGCGCCAGCCTCGGCAAACGCTCCCTGAAATGGCTGGATTACGGGATAATGGCTGCGACCTTTGTAAACCTGAAAACAGGTGACGCCGCACGCATTACGGCCTTAGAAGAAGCCCGGGGAAATTCAACACGGTATTGTCCTGAAATAACGGACAGATACACGCAGCAATTGGAAGCATACCGGGTTATGCCGGAAACCGAACTCTTCAAAATCGAAATAGTGAAAATTGAGGTGCCGGAATTTGACTTGCCGGGTAGACCCAAACGGCGAGTACAGTGCCAACAATGCGGTGATTGGGTGCAGGACAACCGTGATGTAAAAAAAAACAATACAACTTTGTGCAAACCGTGTGTGGAAGGTAGGTACTATAAGAAGTTTTCCTGATACGATTTTCTCCTTATCTGTTTGTGAGTAAGAATGTACTATGTACAAAAAACATTGAGATTCTTAGATGACAAGAAAAATCCCTATTGATAATGCAGTGGGTATGGTATTGCCCCACGATATTACTGAAATACGGCCTCACCACCGCGGCCCGACAGAAGAGCAGGATGCTTTTAAAGGGCCTGCCTTCAGAAAAGGCCATATAATTTGTTCAGCAGACATCCCGCACCTTAAGCGTCTTGGCAAGGAGCATGTTTATGTTCTCGATTTAGGACCGGATGAAATCCATGAAAATGAAGCTGCTGCTCTCATGGCCAAAGCGCTTGCCGGCGGCGGCACCGAAATCTCGGGCCAGGCTGTGGAAGGAAAGATAAATATGGTGGCAGCTCACGACGGTCTGGTAAAAATTAATACAGAAATGCTGTTTGCATTTAATATGCTCGGCGAGGTCATGTGCGCCACCCTCCACAACAACACTCCTGTCAACAAAGGAGATCAGGTTGCTGCCACCAGGTTGATTCCCCTTGTCGCTCAGATAAAAGTCGTGGAAGAGGCAGTAGAAATTGCCACCAAGACGGATGGAATAATCAAGGTCTTACCGCTTAATTCCGTGAAGGCCGGACTTGTCATCACTGGCAGGGAGGTCTATGAAGGCAGAGTTGATGATGGATTCGAGCCGTTACTGCGAGAAAAACTGGCACGCTTCGGATCTGCATTGCACATTGTCCGTATGGCTCCGGATGACGCGGAGGTTATCGCAGAACAGATTACATTCTGTCGGGATCAAGGGGTTGACCTTATTATTACAAGCGGCGGCATGTCGGTGGACCCCGACGATGTCACCAGGGAGGGTATTACTCTTGCCGGCGCCCATGATATTGTGTACGGTACCCCGGTGCTTCCGGGCGCCATGTTCCTGGTGGGATATTGCGGACAAATCCCCGTAGTGGGTCTGCCCGCCTGTGGTATGTTTCATAAGATTACGATTTTCGATCTCATTTTGCCGCGACTATTGGCAGGTGAGAAAATCAGCCGTCAAGATATTGCGGCCCTGGGACATGGCGGACTTTGCCGCAACTGCGCTACGTGTAAATACCCAATTTGTGGATTCGGCAAATAACCGGCTTTTTTAGTCCGATATACAGTTATTTCCAATACAGAACCAACTCACAATTTATGAGTGTACCTTGTATGAAAAAATTCGGCCCGGACCAAAAACTAATAACCTGGATGCAGGAGATTCGGCGGACTATTCACCAGAATCCCGAGCTAGGTTTTCAAGAACATGAAACCGCAAAGTTTATTACCGGAAAGCTTGATGAGCTTGGCATTAACTATATAACTCATATCGGTGGTACGGGTATTGTCGCAACCCTGGGTGATACAAATATGGACGGCCCATGCATAGCTCTCAGGGCTGACATGGATGCCCTGCCGGTTGAAGAACAGACCGGCCTTCCCTTTTCCTCAAAAAATTCGGGCGTAATGCATGCCTGCGGACACGACGGCCATATTGCCATGGTCCTGGGTGCGGCTTCCATGCTTACCAAGACATCATTGCCAGGCAAAGTTATACTCCTTTTCCAACCGGCGGAAGAAGGAGAAGGCGGGGCGCAGGTCATGATCCGGGAAGGTGCACTGGAATGTGTTGATGCTATATTTGGCGGCCACATTGACCGGCACTATCGCGTTGGTGAAATCTGCGTCCAACCTGGTCAAATCTGTGCCCAGACTGACAAATTTTCAATAACAGTCAAAGGCCGAGGCGGTCATGCTGCCAAACCACATGAAACAGTGGACTCCATAGTCGTGGCCAGCCTTCTGGTTATGGCCATCCAGACCTTGGTGTCAAGGGAAGTGAACCCGTCATATCCCACGGTAATTACAGTGGGGCGCATTCAGGGCGGCACGGCCGCCAATGTCATTGCAGATATGGCAGTACTTGAAGGCACCATCAGAACTACTCATCCTAAGGTGAGACAGCAGATAATCGATGGACTTTCCCGTATGGTAAATGCCATGGAAGGGCTCCATAATGCGGAAGCGACAATGATTTTAACAGAAGGCTACCCGCCGGTAATAAATGATGTGAAAGCAACACGGATCGCAGAGCAAGCTGCTGAACAAACAGTGGGCAAAGAAGGAGTGCTCGGTCTCCCCTTCCCCAGCCTGGGGGGTGAAGATTTTTCTTTTTATCTTAAACACGTTCGTGGATGTTTTGTCCGGTTTGGCGCCAGGAAGAAAAAACATGAAAGTGCACCTGCCCACAGCCCTCGTTTTGATTTCAATGAAGATGTGCTCCCGGTGGGGGCCAATTTTTTTGCCCATGTAGCCCATAATGCCCTGCATGACATTTCCGCAATTAAGAATAAATCCCAATGATCTCACAAAACAAAGCAATTGTTGCCTGCGGACATCCCGAAGTGAGCATGGCAGCCATTGCAACACTCAAAAAAGGCGGCAATGCTTTTGATGCCACCATCGCAGCCGGGCTAGTGAGTCCTTTGGCTGAACCGGCTTTAACCAGCCTCGGCGGTGGTGGTTTCCTTCTGTCAAGAACCGCTGCAGGCCAGGCAACTCTTTTTGATTTTTTTGCCGATACACCGGGGCGAGGCTTAAACAATCAAAACCGTGAACCTCACTTTTTTCCCGTGACCGTCCGTTTCTCTGGTTCTGATCAGGATTTCAATATTGGTTTGGGCTCTGTGGCGGTACCTGGAAATCTCAAAGGTTTTTTGCATATCCACAAAAAGTTAGGCAAGTTACCATTTAGCGAAATTGTCGGTCCGGCCATTGAACTTGCCCGGCGCGGCGTCAGAATAAGCGGTCAGCAAGCCTATTTCCTGGATCTGCTCAAACCAATCATGATCCTCACAAATGCAGGGAAAAAACTCTTTGCCCCCAACGGCCGATTTCTGAAAGATGGTGATTTCCTTGTGAACCGGGACTATGCAGACTTTCTCGAAGATCTCCCCAAAGACATGGAAAAAAATTTTTATGAAGGAGATCTGGCACAAAGAATTGCTGCAGATATGGAACATGGACAAGGGCTGTTGACCGCAGCGGATCTCCATTCCTATCAAGTCATAGAACGAAAGCCATTGGCGGCAAATTACCGAGGCAGACAGCTGCTCACAAATCCTCCTCCTTCTTTTGGCGGCAACTTGATCTGTGCAGCTCTGCGGTTGCTGGAAAAACTTCCATTGTCAGAATACTCGTGGTCGTCATCCGAGCATTTGGACGCACTTGCAACCGTGATGGTTACCATTGAAGGATTGCGGCAAAACGGCTTCGACCCCATGTCTTCTGATTGGGTGCCTAATGCTTCAAAAAATCTTAGGACCTTCAGCCGCGGCACAACCCATATAAGCGTTATGGACAGTTACGGCAATGTGGCATCCATGACCACTTCAAACGGTGAAGGTTCAGGGTATATTGTGCCCGGTACCGGCATCATGCTCAACAACATGCTTGGAGAAGACGATCTGCATCCGGATGGATTCCATGCCGGTCCCCCCGGACAAAGGGTCTGTTCCATGATGGCGCCGTCCATCCTGGTGCGTGACAACATCCCTGAATTGATCCTGGGCAGCGGCGGCAGCAAGCGCATCCGCACCGCAATAACCCAGGTTATCAGCAATATTATCGATTTTGACATGGATGTGGATCAAGCGGTCAAGGCGCCTCGACTACACTGGGACGGCAAGATCCTGCAAACAGAGCCTGACTATCCTGAAGCTACCGTAGGGTCACTCCGCAAAAAATGGCCAGTGAATATCTGGGGGGTGCAAGACGTTTATTTTGGAGGGGTGCATGCCATTGCCCGAGGAAAAGGCGGTGGAGACCCACGGAGAGGCGGTGATGTGCGCTATCTTGAGCTCTAACCAATCCAAATGGACTACCTCTCAACAAGCTGCGAGGCAGTAAGTCCTAAAACAGAATAAAATTCCTTAAAAACATTGTTATTGAAGCTCGCTTTTCGTATTCATTAAAAGCTGTAAGTGACTACAGGTGCCGTAGATTCGGACAAGCGCGACTGTTCGCTATAGCCTGCTATGCGGACAGGAGCGATCGTGCGAAGATGCGGTGCATGCAGTCACTTACGGAGTAACGTCTGTAAATTGGGCAAAGCAGGCGGACTCATCATAGAGTTGCTGGACACTGATATCTTTTTCAGCCATTAATGGCAGGATCTGCGGGACATATTGTTTTACGACCGCAACATGCAGCCGCATGAGCTGACAATACTGCACAAGCCGCTCAGCAGAACCCACCTGCGCTTGCACGGGGCACCTTCCTCCACAATAGCCATGAACTCCACATTCGGAACAGCCGAGTAATTCCTTATACAATACAAGGGGTGACAAATCGTGGTCATGGAAATAGACGGTGCCATCATCACCTATTTCCCCTATAGCTAATTCAGGCGGCAAATCCGCGCAAGAATGCACTTTACCATCTATAAGGTCATAATTCCCCGCCAGTTCCACTCCACATGCTGAAGAATTACGCTCATTTCCAGTTAAAATATAGAGCAGAAGTTCGTTGATATGCACAACAGGTAAAATTCTGCCTCTTTGCAGGAATTCAAGATAATGATCCATAATAGAGTGCAGGCCGGTTTCATAAGATGCAGCATACTCGAAAAATTGAGTATATGGCTCTACCGTCTCAATCCAGTGCCAGAAAAATTGGTCCGCATCTCCATGTTTATATAAGTAGAGAAACTCCATAAAACAATCAAATAGGGATTGTTCCTCCCGTAGGGTGGACCACATGAGCACAGTGGACTGTCTATGGCCTCGTATTTTTGTTAGACCTTTGTGAATTTTGTCTAAACTTGTGCCTAGCCTGGTTGCATCATGCTGCTTTTTTCGACCATCAATAGAAACAGAGATGAGCCAGAGTTTTGCAATCAAACCGGAATGCTTATCTGCAACCATCTCCAGCAAATCACCATTGGTATAGAGCATCAATTGCGGCATTCTTACGTCACCATTCTGCTCAAGATACGCAACAATTTCCTCAATGGCCTGTACGGCAAGGAGGGGTTCACCGCCGTAAAAGCAGAGAACCGCTTCCTTTTTTGCATGTTTGTCCAGCAGATTGATAACTGCTTTAGCATCTCTTTCGGGGATTGTATCACGAATCGATGGTCTGTTAGACCTTCCATCTTTACAAGTGAGTGTTATTGAACCATTAACACACCCCTTGCATCTTGCATAACAGCGGCCGGTCACTGAAATATGGATATAAAAAGGTTCCTTTTCGTTATAAGAAAGAATCGGCGTGCCATTGCATTGCAAAGTAACAGATTGTTTCTGATTTAGATCACCATATTGCTCATGCACTAAACCTTTACGCTGCAGAAGCTTAGGGAGCTTCTCTGCAAGTTCTCTATAACTGACCATGATAATTTTAGAGGGAATTATGATTCTTATTATATATATTATTGAAACTATTACTATTTTACAACATGGTACTCCGTTTATTTAATGCAGAGTACTTCATTATGATAAGGCAGGAGAAGAGAATGCAAGGAAAACTCTTTTATAGGGATTACGGATCTATACACAATACCATAAGTCCGATACATCCCATCAGGCTTTGTCACTCGCTGCTGTGCTTGCTCATCCCACTAAAGCGGGACTCTGCTGGCTCCTCGCTCGTTCCTTCTCTGGATGGGCGCCTCGAACTTATGTCGCTATGTATAGGTGAATGATATTGTGCATCACCTTTATGATTTGATCGGAACGGTCTGCAATTTAACGGAGGTCGTTTTAATCACTTTTTTCCGTATATAAAATCCCCTATTCTCCTCATCCTGTTCAACTCTTCATTCGTTAACGGACCATAGTCGAGGGTGGTGAGATTTTCCCGCATCTGGGCAATGGTCTTTGCTCCCATCATGCAAATATCCACTGCCGGGTTGGACAGGACAAAACGATAGCAATCAACAGCTGAGGGTGTTTTTTCATCAGGCGGCGTCTTCTTGGGATTAAGCAATTTATTCCAACAGGTGGCAGTGAACGATACCAAACCAGGCCGGTCTTTGCCGATAAGTTCGGGAAAAACATCCGTTTCCGCCCCGCGGTGCGCGGCATTGTAACGGACATGAAAAATGTCAAAAATGGATTCCCGGTAAAGTTGGGGAAAAACCTTTCTATTATGACTGGTGATACCGATAAAGCGGACCAACCCTTTTTCGACCAAGTTCAGGGCGCCGTCTATTACCTTTTGCGGGGGACGCTTGGGGAAATATCCTAAAATAAGCACATCGGCATACTCAATGCCAAGCGATTTCAGGCCGCGGACAAAAAACGTTTCGGTTAAAAAGGCGTTGTGGGCATAGCTCAGTATGGCCAGGACAAGGTTATCCTGTTCCCCCCTGGCACAGATATTCTTTACGGCTGCTTTCATTTGTGATGATCTGCCTTTCAGGAATGTGCCCCAGGTAAAATAATTGCAACCTCGCTCAAACGCCTCCTCATAGGCCTCTGCCGGCGCGCCGAAACTCGAAGAAATCCCCAACCGACCGACTTGCAGCCCGGTTCTGCCCAATGATATTTTTTCACTGAAGTTCATACGTTCAGATAACCTGATCTCGGCAGATTAATAGTTGATACTAAAAATACGAGCGTAAAAGAAGTGCCTAAAGTTTGAAGTGCCTAAAATTATGGTACTTTTCTGATCAGATATTTCCTTTAACTTTGGGCACTTTGACCTGTCCCGAGATTATGGATTAGTGGCAAAATACTCCTGTGGCATCTCAAGGTGATTTCAGCGGGTTTAATTCAATAACCTGTGAGCTGTTGAGTTGCCCAGGCACAACCCTATGTTCTGTCGTAGAGTGCTCGTAACCCTCGGCCTTGATGGTGAGTTCGTATGGCCCCTCCGGCAAATCAAAAAAACAGAACCAGGCCTTAAAGGCATAATCTTTTCCCGATAAATAGTGGTCGGAATAATTGAATACTTCCCCTTGCAACGGGATAAGCGTGCGATTTACACCGGCCCCGGTCAGGGTGATGGACTGTATGCGCACATTTTCAGCCGGTGCCCGAAATATTCCCGCCGGGTTGTCGCTTTTATCAAGAGGCATCGTGATATATCCCAAAAAGTTCCCCTGCGGTATCAGTGAAAATTTGAGAGTGGGAATTTTACCTGCGGCAATGGTTACAGGTATTGTATGCGGTTCAGCTCTAAATGCCGAGGCAATCATACTCACCTTGTAGTCCCCGGCGGGAAACGGACCGAAATCCTGTCCTGTATCGCCCACATGATAGAGTATGATTTCTGCCCGGTTTTTGTCCACAGGACTAAGCAGGAGGGACGGCCGGGGTCTTGGATTTTCTGCAGGATAATCAAAAGAATAATGAACCTGCATTTTACCCCCCTTGAATTGTGGGGCATCACCATTCGGTTCATTTCTAGCGGCGAGGATGGCATTATATTGCGCCAGTACTTCCCTGCTCGAAAGAATGCTCATATGATTTTCATTAAAACCGTATATCATTTTAGCTTCTGATTGCGGCCGCAGATCCAACTGGCTGGTCAAAGTAACAGCCCCGTCATTATTCGGCCGTATCGGATTGCGGTTTCCTTTATGTCCGAAAAAGAGATAATAGTCGATTTCCGGCGATATTGTCTTATGGAATAAAGATTTGATAAACTCCCCTTCCGGCTGCATATCCTTCCATGCCGGAATCACTGCCGGGGAGTATTTCACCCCGCTTTCCGCGAGCTTCTCACCGCCCCATGGCGTTGAAATTGAAATGAAAAGCTTTACTTGCGGAAAATAGTGCCCGTGATCCAGAAGAAACGACCTGACCACCAACCCGCCCATACTGTGGGCCGTAATATACAATTCATCAAAGTTATACTTGATGCGGAGATTCAGTAACTTCCAGAGCAGTAAATGGGACATGGATTGCAGAGAAGACCCGGAGGGATAATAATAAAACCATGGCTGATAGCGGCTTAGATCAATATTATCAAAAAAGTATTTCCAGTTCTGGGGCGATCCTGCCGCACCGTGCACAAACAGGATAGGGATCTTCTTCGGATCATACTCGCCAAGAAAATAGATATTGCCGCCGACTTCTTTAAAAAAATCCATCGGCTCCCAATAGCCTTTTATTCCATACGCATCCGAAAACAACTCATCATCCAGATCCGCTAACGCACCGGGCAGGGTGCTGTGCAATTTCTTCGGTCGTTTTGGAGAAACTGCAGAACCTACCGGAAAATCAACATTGGCGCTGCTTGTCTCGGAAATTATAAAATCCAGGTCTGAAACAACTCCGCCGCCTGGCGCAAAAATAGGCTGCGGGCCGATATACTGGCCGGCCGGTTCTCCCGCTTCATAAACCAGGTTTCCATTCGTATCACCAAAAGCAAAAATAAAACAGTTCCCTTTCGGAACCATTAATTCATAGGATCCCGGTTCATGAAGTATTGTATAGTGAGCAACTTTTCTGATGTCCTTGTTTTTTGCATATGCAGCAACGACAACCGGCATTTGCCAGGGAACGATGCTGGTTGAAACGTTTCCGACAAGAATAGTGGACTCGTGGATGATTTCAACTTCCTTCTGCAGATGGATAAAGGCGCAGCCGGTCATCACAGAAGAGAGAAAAAAAATAAATGAAAAAACCGTTCTACTTACACGCATTGTCTATGGCGGATAGGGCAAATGATCCGAATTAATTTCTGATTGTAAAAATAAAGAGCTTCTAATTGACCACCAGAATGGAAATATTTTCAGGCGGAATTTTAAATGTGGTAGTGAGCAATTGCTTCATTTTGTCCATGGCATCTTGTTCGCTGGAATTTTGCGCGGCCCATGTACCAAAAGCCTCATTCGTGAGGATAATTGACACAGAAGCAGTCTGACTGGCATGAATCTGGGATTCGAACTCAGGGGCAAAAAAATTGACATCCAGGTGGGTCATCACTTTGTTATTAAAGATTGCCGGGATGATGCTGTTAATAAGCTCGATAACCTTTTTATTGTAATCCTGCTCGATCTTGTGGACGAGCTGTCTTTTTCTTTCAACAAGTTCACGATCTAACGCCTTATCGACTAATTCCAAACGCTTCAATCCGACGTCTCTGTGTTCTCTGTTGATGCCGATTTCCATTTCCACCTTTTCTTCGGTCTTTATGTCGGCAAAACTATTGGTGGAAAATATTGAAAATGGAGTGAAGAGAAGTGACAAAAAAATAATTGAAACAGCTGAAGATTTCATATTCCCTCCTTTTGACGCTATCCCGTCAAATATTAGCATTATCTGATTCCTCTCAGCAGTATATCAAGTACGATCCTACCTCCTGGGCAGCCCCTGTATTTTCCAACAGCCTTGCCTGAATCATAGTGTTTTTCTACTACCTTGTCCATATGGCAAGCATATATCATCGTCGAAAAAATGAAATTAAGCCTTTCTTCTTTCACACCAATACGCCAGGGCAGTGTAGAACGAGTAAATGGTGAGACTGGAAAAAGCAACTACTGCCGCTTTTGCTTCCGCTTCCGGCGCAAAGAACATGCCTCCATATGCTACTACCAGGAGAGTGACAAGGACGATATAACGGTTGATCTGCGGGGAGCCTTTGAGGAGGATAATTCCTGCCAGAAGCAGGAAAGCAATTTCGGCTGCAAAGCTCAAAATGGGCAGGTGCCACAGCCCCAGGCCGACTTTATAGCTGTCAAAGAAAAGAGGCATATCCGGTGTGTGCACGAGAACATCCAGGAACCAGTGGGACAGGACGCCAATGGCAAGAACACTTGCCCAGCGCCTGCTGTTGAGTTTCCAGAAAAGCAGGAAAACCATGCCAGCGAGAATGGCGTTACCGAACAAAGAGTGTGTAAAGGGAACATATTCAATAATTGTCCGCAGGAATGGATTGGGGCTCGGATTATAGCGTATCCTTTCTATGCCCAGAAGAACAAAGATAAAGGCGAGAATGTCGACAAGCTGGACCGCAACAAATAAAAGCCATAAGGATATTTCGTTGAATTTCTTCTTCAGCAATAAACCGAAGGCGTAGTGTCCGACAAACATGATTCCCCCCTTTTTGCAAATTGTACACCCCCCTCTTGATTTTTTAAAAGGCAATATGCCTTCTCTCCTATAAATAGTTCGCTGACCGACAAAATCCACCCAGGAATCGAAAATGCATCGTCATAAAGAATATTTGTAAAGTATAATGTTTTATCTATATTGACATTTATAATAATTGCATATACATTTATATATACAATTGCTGTCCGGCCCTAGCATCAGCCCAGACTGTAACCCAACAACCTCTTTCTAAAGACGTTGGATTTTAAATGAAAAGGACTGAAAGTTCGGATACGGATCAAATAGGCCTGTTTGTATCGTGCTCGTGTTCGTGCTCGTAATCGAAAAGGAAGCATTACGTGTTTGTACTATGATGAATACAAGGAAAATCGATTACGATTACATGCACGAGCACGAAAATAACAAATACGAGCTAACGTTGCCTACCTGAAAAGCAGGGATGGCAATCTTAACTGAGACTTACAAAGAGGAAAAAGACCATGCGTTCCAAACTTACCCCCAGGCAGCAGCAGTTTCTTGAATACCTGGAAAATGCCATGGCCAATCGGGGGGCTATCCCCAACCTGCGCCAGGCTGCCGAAGACCTTGGTGTCAGCCACGGGGCCGTGGCCCAGCTTATCCGCGCCCTGGAGGAAAAGGGCTATCTCCGGCGGGATGGCCGCTACAGCCGGACCATTTATCTGCTTAACCGCACTCAGCAGCAGTCGGCAATGCATCGTTGGCGGGAGGTACCGATTATCGGCAAGGTACAGGCCGGGCTGCCCATGTATGCCCAGCAGGAGTGGGACGGCAGCGTTGTGGTGGACCGCAATATATTCCATGGCGAAAATCTGTTCGCCCTGCATGTTAAAGGCGACTCCATGCAGAATGCCGGAATTCTAGCAGGCGATCTGGTGATCTGCGAACCACGCCAATATGCGGTCAACAACGAAATCGTCGTGGCATTGATCGACCATGAGGAGGCCACTGTCAAACGTTTCTTTCTGCACCATGATCACATTGAACTGCGGCCGGAGAACGAGGCCTACACGTCAATGCTTTACGGCTTTGATGAGTTGCTGATCCAGGGCAAGGTGATCGGGGTGCAGCGCGGTCCGGAACAGTTATACACAGCGACATAAGTTCGAGGCGCCCAGCCAGGCGAGCACCCTACGGGCATAAAGAACGAGCGAGAAGCCGGCGGAGTCCCGCTGTAGCGGGATGAGCAGGCACCGCAGCAAGTGACGAAGCATTATGGGATGTATCGGACTTATATCGCTGCGTATAGAAAAGACATAGAAAAACAGGAAACAACCATGAACAACCACCAAACAGCAACCCGACACGACTGCCGCCTGTTGGTCGGCACCAGCGGATACTCATATGCGGAATGGGTGGAGGCCGGTTTTTATCCGGCTTTCACCCAATCAGGCAAGATGCTGCCGCTGTATGCCAAGGTCTTTCCCATAACCGAACTCAATTATACCTGGTACCAGATGCCGCGGGCAGAGGCGGTGGAGCGTATGCGGAGAAACGCGCCTGACCATTTTCTGTTCGCTGCCAAATTGACCCGTACCCTGACCCATGAGATTGATCCCCGGGAATGGCAACACCAGGCAGAAAGTTTTCGGGACGGCATCTCGCCGTTTATCCAGGCACAACAGCTTGCGGCACTGCTGATCCAGTTGCCGCCCGGCTTTGACCGCACGGCTGCCAACCGCCGTTATCTGGCCGCCCTACTTGATGCCTTGCAGGGATTACCGCTGGCCGTGGAATTCCGCCATGTCTCATGGGTGCACGACCAGGTATTCGCGGAACTGGAACGGCGCCGGGTGACGCTGGTGGCGGTGGATGAACCGGAACTACCCGGGCTTTTTCCTCCCCTTGACGTTGTGACAAATCCTGATTTTTTCTACATCCGCTTCCATGGCCGCAACCAGAAAGGCTGGCGTTCGGGAAATATGCAGAAAAAATTTGATTACGACTACTCCGACGCCGAGCTGCACCATTGGGTCGAGCAGAAGATTGTCAAAATGGCCGGCCAAAGCCGCACCGGCATCATCTTTTTCAACAATCACGTGGCGGCCCAGGCCCCGAAAAATGCTGAAACAATGATCAACCTCCTGCGCCGGGAAGGATTTCAAGTGAATATCCTTGTGTAAAAACAGGCATAGAGTCAGCAGGCACAAAGTTTATTTGTAGCAAGATGAGGCTTTGGACCGACAATCACATGAAACACATTTTTGAACACCATATGCATAACGAACGAAAGATCATCCATCTCAATGTGGCGGATTTTGCCGTGGCAGTGGAACGGGTATGTGACATCCGGTTGCGGCAACGGCCGGTGGTCATCGCGGCCGCCGGGTCGGCCCGGGCCGTTGTCTACGACATGAGCGACGAAGCTTACCAGAACGGCGTGCGCAAAGATATGCCGATCAAGCGCGCCCAGCGGCTTTGCCGCGATGCGGTTATCCTGCCGCCGCATCCGGACCGTTACAAAAGAGCCATGCAGACCCTTTGCAAACAGGTACTGCCCTATGCACCGCTGCTTGAAGTGGTGGATGACAACGGCCATCTATTTATGGACGTGACCGGCACCCACCGCCTCTTCGGACCGGCGCCGGACATTGGCTGGCGGGTTGGCAAAGAGGTGAGACGCAGTATGAATCTGGCCCCCATCTGGACCGTGGCGCCCAACAAACTGGTGGCCAAAGTGGCCAGCCGGCTGGTGAAGCCAATGGGCGAATATATCGTGGCTGCCGGTGAAGAAGCCTCTTTCCTGGCGCCCCGGCCGATTACCCTTCTGCCCGGTCTTGAACGAGTCGATATCCTGCACCTCTGGGACTTCAATATAACGAAGACCGGAGAGATGGCGGCATTGTCCCTGGAACAACTTGCCGTACCGTTCGGCAAGAAAGCCCTGCATCTTTATGAACTGGCGCGCGGCATTGATTCCTCGCCCGTTCAGCCCCAGAGCGCCACGCCCCCGGCTGTTCGGTTCAGCCATACATTCACTGATGACACCAACGAAGTGCGCCGCGTCGCAGGTGTAGTATATTGGCTCGCGGAACAGGCCGGTATTGCCTTGCGCGACCAACGGCTGGCCGCCCGGCGGCTCACCATCTTTCTCCACTATACAGATGGAGTGCACGTGGTGCGGCAGGCAACCACAAAACGTGCAACTGCCAATGACTTTCAACTGTTTGACCTGGCCCGGATCGCCCTCAAACGGGCCTGGACACGGAGAGTCCGATTACGGCATATTCACCTGCTCTGCGACCGGCTCACCTTCCCGCCGGCCCAACTGGAGTTGTTTCCTGCCGTCCGGCATGCAAGGGAAAAAAGGGAAAAGACCGTTACCGCCATCGACCTAATACGCCAGCGCTTCGGCCGGGAAAGCATCAAAACGGGCCGACGGCTGGCAGCATGATCCCTCTTTCCACCCATTCCCATTACTCTCTCATGTGGGGCACAAGTTCGGTGACGGAACTGTGCCGGAGGGCCAGGCAGCTTGGCTATATCCAGGTAGCCCTCACCGACACGGACAACCTATACGGACTGTGGCCGTTTCTCAACGCCTGCGACCAGGAGAACATAACACCGATTATCGGCGCGGAAGTCACTGACCCGCATACTGAACAACGGGCGGTATGTCTGGTGGAAAATGAGGCAGGATACCGCAATCTCTGCCGTCTGCTCACCAGGCGGCACTGTGAGGAGGCTTTTGACTTCCGGCGCGCCGTAGCCGATCATGCGGCCGGCTTAATCATACTGACAGCGGATGAAGGCCTGCTCGCCTTCTGGCACGAACACGGGGTTGCAGTGGCCGCTGCCCTGTCCTATCGGCCCGGCAAGATTGGTCGGCGGGTGCGGCAGCAGGCCGAACGGTTGGCTGTTCCTGCCGTGGTTGTTCCGGCCAATTTTTTTCTCAAAGCGGCGGATTTCCGCCTGCACCGCCTTCTCCGGGCCATTGCCGGCAACACCTCCCTTTCCCGCCTCTCTCCCCATGAAACAACCTGTGGTGACGCCTGGCTTGCGCCGCCGGCAACATATCAACAACGGTTTACCGTCTGGCCGGAGGCGCTCCGCAACACGCATACCATCGCCGAACGCTGCTGTTTCAGAGGACCGCGTTTCGGAACAGTTATGCCCCCATATGAAAACAAGGACGGCCAAACCGCGGATACAGAGCTGCGCAAAGCAGCCTATAGAGGAGCGCGGCGTCGATACAGCGATGACCTGTCGGAAGTTGTAGTGGAACGGTTGGAGCATGAACTCCGGATCATCAGCCACATGGGGTTTGCCGCTTATTTCCTGGTGGTGTGGGATATTGTGCGCCAAACCTCCAGAACCTGCGGCCGGGGATCGGGCGCCGCCTCTCTGGTCTCCTACGCTCTCGGCATCACCAATGTCTGCCCCCTGAAGCACAACCTCTACTTTGAGCGCTTCCTCAACCCCGGCCGCACAGACCCGCCTGATATTGATGTGGATTTTGCCTGGGACGAACGGGATGCGGTTCTTGACAACGTATTGCAACGCTATGGAGATAGGGCGGCCATGGTTTGCAACCATGTATTGTTCCAGCCCCGTATGGCCATCCGTGAAGTTGCCAAGGTTTACGGCCTGCCTGACCGGGAAATCAGCAATGTCACCCGGCGGCTGCCCTGGCTTTGGCGCGGAAATTTGAGCGAAGCAGAGCTGTTGGAACAACTGAAACAGGTGCCGAACCTGAAGGATTTTGACTTTCCGCAGCCCTGGCCGGAGATTCTCGCATCAGCTCAACGCCTTATCACTACTCCCCGATATCTGTCCGTCCATCCCGGCGGAGTGGTAATTACGCCCCGTCCCATTGGCGAATATGTGCCGGTGGAACGGGCTCCCAAAGGGGTGCCGATCATCCAATGGGAAAAAGACGCCACCGAAGAGGCGGGGCTCGTCAAGATCGACCTGCTGGGCAATCGCAGTCTGGGGGTTATTCGGGATGCGCTCCGCAATGTGCGAGAAAACAAGATTTCTTTTGATGAAGCCCGCTGGCAGCCGGAAGATGATGAAAAAACGCAAACTGCGGTGGCCCGGGGTGAAACTATGGGCTGCTTCTACATCGAAAGCCCGGCCATGCGATTGCTGCAACAAAAAGCCGGTGTCGGCGACTTCGAACATCTGGTTGTCCATTCCAGCATTATTCGGCCGGCGGCCAACGAATTTATCCGGGAATATATCCGACGTCTGCGCGGCGGCGCCTGGCAACCGCTGCATCCGTACCTTGCCGAAGTACTCGAAGAAACCTTCGGCATCATGGTGTATCAGGAAGATGTCTCAAAAGTGGCGGTGGCGCTGGCCGGGTTCTCCCATGCCCAGGCCGACGGGTTGCGGAAGGTGATGTCCAAAAAGGACCGGACCCGACGCCTGGCGGATTACCAACAGCGCTTTTTTATCGGAGCCCGCGCCCGCGGTGTTGCAGAAGAACAGACAGCGGCGATTTGGGACATGATGATGAGTTTTTCCGGCTATTCCTTCTGCAAACCGCACAGTGCCAGCTACGCCAAGGTATCCTTCCAGGCCGCCTACCTGAAGGTGCATTACAGTGCCGAATTCATGGCCGCGGTGATCAGCAACCAGGGGGGATTTTACAGCACCTTTGCGTACGTGTCTGAAGCGCGCCGGCTTGGGCTTACCATTCTGCCGCCGGATGTTATGGAAAGCCATATCCGCTGGACAGGCTGCGGCCCATTCTTGCGCGTCGGGCTGATGGCAATCAGCCAACTCTGCCGGGAGACGCAAAAACGGATCATTGCCCAGCGCAAAATCCAACCGTATCAGACAATGACCGACTTCCTGCGCCGCGTATCCCCTTCGGAGACAGAGGCCCGTTCCCTGATTCACGCCGGTGCGCTGGACCGGCTCAATCCCGGGACAAGCCGAGCCGCTCTGCTCTGGAAACTTGCCAGCCGGCAAAAAGAAAAACGCAGTCCTTCTGTCATGAATCTTTTCGGTACACCACAAGAAACGCTGTTGCCCGCCCTGCCTCCGGAAAACAACATAAACCGGTGGCGCCGGGAATTCGAAGCCTTGGGTTTTCTTGTCCACCGCCACCCCATGGAACTCTATGCGGACGAACTCAAAACGGCTCATATTGTGAAAGCCGCGACCCTGCCCCGCTTTATTGGCGGGAAGGTCCGGTTTGCCGGCTGGCTCATCACCGGCAAGACCGTGCGCACCAAACATGGTGAAGCCATGCAATTTCTAACCTTTGAAGATGAAACAGGCTTGGTGGAAACCACTTTTTTCCCAAAAACCTACAAGCGGTACTGCCATATGCTGGATACCGGCCATCCTTTTCTTTTGCGCGGCAAAGTGGAGGAGGACTACGGCGCCATTACCTTGACTGTGGACGCAGTTCAAGCAATCACAAAACAACGAAGGGTGGCGGACACGAGAAGGGAGACAACCCTTTTCTCCGGAAGAGAGTCATGATGAGAATTTCCGGTTATTTTTCCTTGACATCCGGCCGGGGATCATTTCGAGAATAGGGTAATAAAAAATATAGCTCCAAAACATTTTCAGGGTAACGCAGCTTGTGCAGTAAGTATTAAGCTGGCATTAACAAAATTTTGCCAAGCCGAAATGTCTTGCATTGTTTCCTGTTTTGGGGAAAGAGCAAAGCGATCTACCAAATATTTTTTTCCATCGCCCTATTTTTTTTTAATCAGGAGGAGATATGAACAATCTGGAAATACTCTGCAGTCGAGCATTAACATATGCTGTTGCGGCTTTGTTTTTTTTCATTACTCTTTTGGGGCCGGGAAACCTTCTTGCTGCAGAGAAAGAACGGTTTACCGGCATGCTGCCGCCCACAGAGCTGTTTGATCCTTTGCTCGCCGACCCGCGCTGGCCACATTTCTCAGCATCGGTCCAGGCGTATCAGAATGACGAGGAACTGGAAACCGTTGGTTCGGCCAATCTCGGCACAAGTTTCGCCTTGTTTGGATGGGAAACCCTGGGCGGCCAGTGGCAACTCGGCTTACAGGCCGGGGTGTTTTCAATTTTCGATTTGGATTCGGATTCACAAGTTCTCATCAACGCCGACTATCTTGTTGGGCTGCCCTTGAGCGTTCGTTATGGGCTATTCTCAGCCCATGTGCATCTCTACCACCAGAGTTCCCATTTGGGCGATGAGTTTTTGTTGCGCAACCGCGCGGAGCGCATCAATTTATCCTACGAAGCCGTCGAACTCCTTTTTTCTCTGGATATACTAGCAGATATACTGCGGATTTATGGGGGCGGCGCTCGGCTCATCAGCACCGAGCCAGATCTGGAGAAACATAGCGTCCAAGGCGGCATGGAGCTGACCAGCCCTTCCCCGCTGTTCGGAGAGGTCTATCCTGTAGTGGCGGGTGATGTGCAGACTTTCGAAGAGACGGACTGGGATGAAAACTATTCTGTACGCGCCGGGTTTGACATTCGAAATGACCTTTTCGCCAATCGGCGGTTGCAGATCATGTTCGAATATTTCAACGGTCACTCCCCCAACGGTCAGTTCTTCGAGCGCAACATCGAATACTACGGGGGCGGACTGCATTTCTATTTTTAATGTTTCAGGATCATCCAGGTGCGGAGTGCTGTTTTTTCCGTTGCCTTTTCCTTACCGCTTATTATGACGCGGTTCAGGCGGCGTTTCAGAGGTGCATCATTTCTAATGCTCAGGAAATCTCCCTCTAGTCTCCCCTGCTGCCAACCTAATTCGCTCACATAGATTCCCAGGGTTCCCTGCACATAACGCTCAGGATAGAGGAGTTTTGCCCCAAAAACTTGCGGAGTATCAGTGGTCAGGGGATCCAGAGATGGTGTAGTGTCAATAATAGGCAGATCAACCCGTTGGAGAATTTTTTTAAAATGCGCTACAGTGGACCATTCATTGCCGAGAATTGGCTCCCGTGGTATGAGGAAGGGATCAGTCTTCAGGCCCACCGATCCCGGGTCCTGGCTGAAAATGGCCTGATACCCTTGCTTCTTGGCTTCTTCTATTACAATTCTATTATATTCACCATAAGGAATGGCAAAGAATTTCGGCGGAGTTTCCAGTTCCCGTGCCATGATATCCACGCTTTTTGAAAGATCTTCCCTGATCCAGGCGCGGTATTCTACTTCTTTCATATTGTCGGGCCGGTCCGCCATCCGGTGATGAGAATAGCCATGATCCTGTATGTCGGCTCCTGCCTTCTGCATCTCACGAAGCTGATCCCAGGTGATGAAGTTCAGATACCGATCATTAACCGCTTTTGTATATATAAAAACTGTGAACGGAAAGCCATATTGCCGGAGAATGGGCCACGCCACTTTGAAAACACTGAGATAACCGTCATCAAAGGTGATAACCGCAGCCTTTTCAGGCATGGGCCTTTTTCTTTTCATGGTATGGAGCAGTTGGTCAATGGAGAGTATTTGATAGCCGTTGTCTTTAAGAAAGGTCATCTGGGCCCGGAATTTCGTTTCCGAAACATTTGTGGTGGGGTACTGACTCTCACCCACTCGATGATAAATCAATACTGTTATGCTATTGTTGGAATAGGTTTGATATGTCTGGGCGGAAACCGTTGCGGAAAAATAGATAGCAAGAATTAGGTGGAAAAATAAAAGGGCTGTTGCTTTGAGTTTCTTTGGAAAAAAACTCTTAGAGAACGACATTTTTTCCCTGATTAAGGAAAGTCAGGTTTATCCGGGCCGTTTCGTCAATGGGGATTCTGGTGGCAAAAACATGGGTATCATATTTTTTCAGATTATTGACAAGAATCATTTCCTTTACATCGCGAATATATGCATTTCTTCGCTCGGAGTAATAAAGCAAGCCATCGGCAAGTTCAAGGGAACCCATGGTGTGTTGGCGAATATCCCGAAAGGTTTTGTAGGCCGGAAATCTATTGAGCGTCAAAATATAGGCACGAACGGATTCAAGTATTGATGGATAGGAGGCAACCTTGTGATTTTCTCCTTCATCTCGCCTGGATGGGACTATCCCTTTTTCTCCCCAGGTCCACATGCCGAAGAGGTTGTTGCCTTCCGTGACAAACCGGGAACTACCCCATGAAGACTCAATAGCAGCCTGGGCCAGAACAAGACTCACCGGAAGGATATTAACCCGGCGTAGTAATTTGGGCACATTGCGCGTCCGGTATTTTCTGGTGATAAATATTAGAAATTCAATCTCGGATGCGGTGAGTTGATTACTCCAGTCTTGCGGAACTAAATTTAAAGTGCCCAAAGACGTTTCTTGAGAAATTTTTCCGAGGATCGATAAAAGGGTTGTTCGTTCCTGATCCACTTCAGCCAAGGCCAACATGACAACAGGAAGCAAGGAGTGCAAAAATGCTCTTTTTTTCTTTGGAAGATCCAATGCTTTGAGATCATGAGGATAGCTCGCAAGTATCACGGGGGAGATCTCAGTTTGCGGTGAAATATCCCACAGATTCTGTTCTTTCAACTGTTGCAGCAGTTCACGGCTTGATGCGGGTGCGTACGAGGCTAGTTCAGAGACAGTGGAAATTGTATTCTTAGCGTATATAGGATGGGCTGTGCTGTTGGCTAGGTTTTTTAGTAAAGCAGCTACAGCAAACAATAGCAAAAAAGTAACAAATATGCTTCCCAGCGCAAACCGTCTTTCCATTTGGTTGTTACCAAATGACATAAAATACCCATTTTCTGAATCGGGCATACGGTTTAGGTTTTGCGTTTCCATTTTCTGGAATCCTTGTATATTCTTCTTGCCGACGAGCGTACTCTGTATTTATTCCCTAAAACCACCACCCCGCAAGGAGATGAGAATTAATTAAGGGCGTTCATCTAACAACATATTGGATAAAATGCAACAAAAAACCGGATATTTTCTTTCCGACTTTAGTTTTTACTATAATTTTGGTACTACTTTATGTCCAGCTGTTAATATAACTTTTGTCAAGATCTATACCTATTATACCATTATGGCGACATAAATAGAGAATATAATCATAACTATTTATTTTCATTAGATTTTAATTTTTTTCCAGGGAGGTGTATGAATGTTTTCCAAAATTATTTTATGCATTTGTTTCGCATTGCTGCCATTACCCGCGATTGCCGGGGCGGTGAACACTCCGCCACCCAAAAATATAGTGCTGGAAACCACGTTGGGCTCTATAACCATAGAACTTTTCGATGAAAAAGCGCCCAAAACAACAACAAATATCAGACGCTACGTCCGGGAGTCTTTTTATAACGGCTTGACATTCCATAGAGTTATTCCCGGTTTTGTCATTCAGGCCGGAGGCTTTGAACCTGGTATGAAAAGACGCGCTCCCACCCATTCTGCCATTGAAAATGAGGCGACAAACGGCCTGAAAAACAAACGTGGAACGTTATCCATGGCCCGAACTCGTGATATAAACAGCGCTACAAGCCAGTTTTTTATCAATGTGGCGGACAATAGTTCTCTTGACCATCGAAACAAGAATCCCGCCGGATTCGGTTATGCTGTTTTTGGAAAAGTGATTAAAGGAATGGATATTGTCGATAAGATCGTGAATGTTCCCACCAAAACTGTCGGTGCTTTCAGAGATGTTCCCCAGAAGGATGTTGTGATCCTGAAAGCATATGAAGAATAAACGACCTATTTTTTATCCGGATCAAAGAGTTTTGGTTGAACTTTCGGCGGGGGAACCTGCTGAGCTTCTTTTTCAGTAATCTCATTAATTCGCCGGACAACCCGGGTGGAAACTCGTTTCCCTCTGGCAGATGGGCCTTTGATAAGAAAATCGTCACAATCAAAATTCAAAATATTAGATTTTGATCGCTTATTCGGCATCAAATACACCCGCAGTTTCTGGTGCTCATCAATTGAAAAGTACTGGATTGAGGCGCGACCATGTTTTTGGAAGAGCCAGTATTCCTTTTCTAAAATGAATTTCGGGGTGTAGAACCGTTTAAGATAGGATAAACCCTCTTTCCCGTCCCGGTAGACCACGGTGAAAAGTTTTTTTTCAACAATACCGGCCCAGAGAAGGTTGTGACCGACAAAGGTTTTATCAGTCACATTGATAAACTTGTACAAGCCATTCGTAAAGATGAGCAGCAATTTGTCATACTCTGAACAGGCGAAACTTATCTCACCATCTGCTTTTACCTGGTGCCCAAGAAAACCATCTTTCCGGTCATAACCAATAGTGAGATTGGAAAGAGCCACCTTCCTGGCTTCAACCTCCTTAAAAGTTTTAATCGTGGTCCGCCTCGGATAAAAATGGCCATAGCGGGCAAGTAGATCGTCAAGAAAACGGATGGCATGACCTACCATGTCCTGCAAACTGGCCTCAACTGTCTTGATTGATCCGCTTACCATTTTGATATCTTTACGTTTTTTATTAATATCGTAGCGCGAAATCCGCTTGATCTTTATTTCCAGAAGCCTTTCAATATCTTCCCGCGTAACCTGCCGTACCAGTTTTTGCAGGAAAGGTTGGAGAGCTTTTTCAATAGTCATAATGACTTCTTTATAGCTTTTACATTCTTCGATCTGTTTATAGATCCGTTCTTCAATGAAAATCTGCTCCAGGAGATGGGCATGGAGCTTCTCGTTAAGGCGGTGCAATTCAATGTTGAGTTCTTTTTCAAGGTCATTGAGGAGCTTTTCCGTGTTATACTGCAAAACCTCCTCCACCGACATGGTGACCGGTGTGTTTTCCTTTAAAACGTTTAAATTAGGGCTGATTGAAAATTCACAGTCGGTAAAAGCATACAAGGCTCTTATCGTATCTGCCGCATATACCCCGCGTGGAAGTTTTATCTCTATTTCCACCTCTTCAGCGGTAAAATCGTCAATGGAAAGGATCTTGATCTTTCCGGTTTTGGCAGCCTTTTCAATGCTTTCGATGAGTGACTGGGTTGTAGTTCCATAAGGTATCTCTTTGATAACAATTGTTTTGTCGTTCTTCTCAATAATTTTTGCACGGCTTTTGACCCGTCCGTTTCCATTCTCGTAGGATGCGATATCGACCATTCCTCCTTGGGGAAAGTCCGGGTAAACAACGAACGGTTCGTTGCGTAAAATATTTTTCTGCGCCGCGAGAAGTTCACAAAAATTGTGGGGCAGAATCTTGGTGGCCATGCCGACAGCGATCCCTTCCGCCCCCAGCAATAAAAGCAAAGGGATTTTAGCGGGCAGCGAGACCGGTTCACGCAGACGGCCGTCGTAGGAATCAATAAATTCGGTGAGATCCTTGTTAAACAGAATCTCCCGAGCAAGTGGTGAAAGGCGGCACTCAATATAGCGGGCGGCGGAAGCCTGATCTCCCGTGAAGATATTGCCGAAATTACCTTGTCGGTCTATGAGAAAGTCTTTATTGGCCAGGTTGACCAAGGCGGAAAAAATGGAAGCGTCTCCATGGGGATGGAGTTTCATGGTGTCGCCAACCACATTCGCCACCTTGTTGAAACGGCCATCATCCATGTTGTGCAATGTCTGGAGAATCCTGCGTTGCACAGGTTTCAAGCCGTCGTTGATATCCGGTATGGCCCTTTCCTTTATGACATAGGAAGAATAGTCCAGAAAGTTTTCATCAAAAAGTTTATGAAGCTCACCGTAATTTGTAGTTTCTGATACCATTTCCATAGGTTCTTTTAGAAATCATTTTTGGGTTGAGGGGAAAGAACTGTTATGAAATACGCTGCATAATGTACTCTTTTCGATCGGGAGTGTTTTTGCCCATGTAAAAGGAAAGAAGCTTTGGTACTTCACTCAACCTGTCAATATTGACTTGTTGCAGGCGCATTTTGGGGCCGATGAATTGTTTGAATTCAGCCGGTGATATTTCACCGAGACCTTTAAACCGGGTGATTTCAACCTGTCGTCGAGAGGAGCCTCTTCCGGCAAGCTTCTTTTCTGCTGCAGTTTTGTCTTTGTCCGAGTAGCAGTAAATGGTCTCATTCTTGTTACGGACCCGAAAGATGGGAGTTTCAAGGATGTACACATGTCCACGTTTCACGATATTTTCAAAATAATGGAGAAAAAAGGTAAGAAGCAGGTTTCTGATGTGCAGTCCATCCACATCAGCATCGGTTGCCAGGATGACCTTATCATAACGAAGCCCTCCCACAGAGTCCTCAATATTCAAGGCCCGCATCATGTTGTACATTTCATCATTTTTATACAGCAAGGTCATAGGGTGGCCTAAAACGTTCATGGGTTTGCCTTTCATTGAAAAGACAGCCTGGGTCATAGGGTCCCTGGAACTGACAATTGATCCGGCAGCAGACTGCCCCTCGGTGATGAAAACCATATTTTCCTTCCCAGGAGGGGATGGGTTGCCTTTGGCGGGATGATACTTGCAATCTTTGAGCTGGGGAATTTTGATCGCGACCTTTTTGGCCTTGGATTTGGCTTCACGCCGGACTTGCTGCAGTTCTTTACGAACCCTGGCATTTAACTGAATTTTATTGATCAGTACTTCCGCGATATCGGTATGCTTATACAGGAACTTAATCAAAACATCCCGGACAGTGTTGACGATCCCGGCGCGGATTTCAGTGTTACCGAGTTTATTTTTCGTTTGCGACTCAAAGATAGGGTCTTTGACTTTTACGGCGATGGTACCGACTACCCCTTCCCTTACATCCTCCCCGGAAAATTTTTTACCGGAATATTCATTGATGCCCTTTAAAATACCCTCCCGGAAGGCGGAAAGATGGGTGCCTCCCTCGTTGGTGAAGGTGCCGTTCACAAAAGAGAAGTAGGATTCTCCATAGCCGTCGGTATGTGAAAAGGCAAATTCCAGGGTGTTGTCTCGAAAATAAACCGGATTATAAAGCTGCACACCTTCAATTTCATTGTCCAGCAGATCAAGAATCCCATTAGTTGAGCAGAAACATTCTTTACCCAGATAAAGTTTCAGGCCGGCATTTAAATATGCATAGCGCCAGAGTCGTTTGCGGATAAAATCCATATTAAAGGAAAACTCGGGAAAAATATCATGGTCAGGACGATACTCGATCACAGTGCCGTCCTTTTCCCCTGTTTTCCCTGTTTCTTCATTAATCATGACACCACGGGAGAATGCGGCATTGGCAAAGCGCCCTTCCCTGATGGATGTGACAGAAAAATTTTCAGAAAGGGCATTGACTGCCTTGGTGCCAACCCCGTTGAGACCAACGGAAAATTGGAAGACATCGGTGTTGTATTTCGCTCCGGTATTGATCACGGAAACACATTCCACCAGCTTGCCAAGCGGGATGCCACGGCCATAGTCACGAATAGTGACAGCTCCATCTTCCTGGATTCTGATATTGATTCGTTTTCCCGCTCCCATGATGAATTCATCAACAGCATTATCTATAACTTCTTTGAGTAGGATATAGATGCCATCATCCGGATGACTGCCGTTTCCGAGACGACCGATATACATACCCGGCCGTAATCGGATATGTTCAAGTGAACTGAGGGTTTTTATCTTGGATTCATCATAGACAGTTGCTGGCATATTCATGGTCAATTCCGTCTTCCTCCGTTGTTTTTGTTAAACCACAACATATATTGCCATGCTGAACATTAACACACTATATCTTGTGTTTTCGTCTATTGGCAATGTTTTTTTCATGTTACCTTCCTTTTTCTACCAGCATGAAAATCATAATAATTATTTTTTTTAAGCAATTTTAAAATGATAGAGTATACAAATGCATCATATGATACGGTGGTTGCCAGACAACCAAAAATACTTTAAGTATACATAACTAGTTTCCATCCGGAAACGCCCCTTTTGCGAAATCTCTGCGTTGATCTACGCAATTGCTTGTGCGACTTACCCGAGTATGTCTCCGCACAATTCCTTGATCTCCTTGACCTTTCGCAAAATTGTCAGTTGCCGAATTGGAAACAACTTGTTCCAGCATCCTCCAAGTCTGCAACTTTCTGAATGGGAACTAACTATATCAATTGGACCAAATGTAAGGAGCACTATTCATGTCTGAAAAACTCAATGAGAAACTAGGCACTATCGGAATTGTTTGGAAACTGAACGATATGTACAAGGGGCATAATGATATTGACATGGATAAAGATTTGGAGCATTGCCGTTCAGAAGCTGAAGCTCTTAATACCCTATTTGCAGAAAAAGTTAAAACACTTTCAGACCATGAGCTTTTGAGTTTAGTAAAGCGCCTCGAAAATCTCTCAACCCGCATGGGTAAACTCGCCACCTTTGCATTTCTTAATTTTTCCACCCAAACCAATAATGCTGAGGCTTCCGCTCTACTGCAAAAAATAAGAGAAATCAGCAGCGCGGTCGGAAAACAGACAGTGTTTTTTGATGTGGAGTGGAGCAAGCTTGACAATAAAGCTGCATCCAAACTTCTACAATCTTCTGTTCTGGAAAAATACCAACATTACCTGGATAACCTTCGTCGTTATGCTAAACACCTGCTTTCTCAGACTGAAGAAACACTGCTGCTGGAAAAGGCTCCGGTCGGCAGAAGCAGCTGGACCAACCTTTTCGATAAAGTTATGGGGCATATGAAATTCGGAAAAAATCAACGAACTGAAGAAGAAGTTCTTGCCGATCTGTATAATCCCGACAGAGAAATCCGAAAAAAGGCAGCTTCCGAACTCACCCAGGGACTATCCGGACATCTTCATATTCTCACCCATATTTTTAATACAATATTGGCAGACAAGATGATTGACGATCGATTGCGCAACTATCCTTCCTGGCTGCGTTCAATGAACCTCTATAATGAATTGCAGGATCAAACCGTTGCCATCCTCGTCGAAGCAGTTACGGAACGTTACGATATCCCGCAACGATATTATAAGTTGAAACGGGGTCTTATCGGCCTTGATACGATATTGGATTATGACCGCTATGCTCCCCTCCCCCATCTTTCCGGAAATACTGCAGAAACCCGTGGTGCTTCCAATAAGGATGATGAAAACCATGACAGTCATATAACTTGGGAGGAATGTAAGAAAATTGTGCTCAATGCCTTTGCAGGATTCTCACCCGAAATGGCTGAAATAGCTGGTCTGTTTTTTGATAGAAACTGGATCCATGCTCCGGTGCAACCAGGCAAACGCGGCGGTGCCTTTGCACATCCCTGCGTTCCCGAGGTCCACCCATATATAATGGTAAATTATACCGGCAACATTAGAGACGTCTCCACAGTGGCCCACGAATTAGGGCACGGCATACACCAGTATCTTGCGGCAGAGCAAGGATATTACAACAGTGATACCCCTTTGGTGCTCGCTGAAACTGCTTCCGTGTTCGGTGAACTCCTCGTGTTTACTCATCAGCTTGCAACACTCACTAACCCTGACCAACGAAAAGCATATATCTGCCAGAAACTGGAATCAATCTTTGCCACCGTATTCCGACAAGTTGCCATGAACAGATTTGAAGACCTTGTCCATACCATGCGCAGGGATAAGGGTGAACTCTCATCAGATGATTTTTCCCGGCAGTGGATTCTTACTCAAAAAGCCATGCTTGGTGATAGCGTCACCCTAACCGAGGATTATGGCGTCTGGTGGTCCTATATCCCCCACTTTTTGAGCACACCGGGCTATGTTTATTCTTATGCGTTTGGTGAATTACTGGTTCTCTCGCTCTATAACCTCTACCAGAAAGAAAAAGAACCATTTGTTCCCAAGTACCTGGAACTACTAAAATCCGGAGGGAGCAGGACACCTTATCAGCTTCTCGAGCCATTCGGAATAAATCTCGACAGTCCGCAGTTCTGGCAAGGAGGGCTGAAAATTATCGATGATATGCTTCTTCTGGTGGAGAGCTGAGGCTATCTGCTGAAACCAAAGATCTACGCTTACTCAACAGTCACTTGAGCGCCTTCGAGGATAACATCATATCTGTAACCCGAGCCAAAGTCTTTATCGACAGCCAACATCCCCTTGGCAAGCACAGTATCGCCTACAGAAGCTATATCTGTTGTTGTTACAGTCAAATCGCTTGTGTTGCCACTGCCACTGCCGTCCTGTAAATGGACCCAGTTTTTACCCATAATATTCGCGGCAAATTTCACCACTTTACCCCTGACTTTGATAAATTTTCCCGCTAGTTGTTCTTTATCAGAATAAATCTCGTCAATATTCTTGCCGCCGGAAGCTTTTTCAACAGCCGAAAATTTCGTTGTGTTTGGGGGAGTGTCTTGAATAGCGTGTGAAGGCATCCCTGTGGATTTTCCCTCAGTTTCTTTTGCAATACTTGATACAAAATATATAAGATCAAAATCCTTGTTAAGGGTTTTGCTATGAAAATTGTGCATGGCCAAACCTTTTGGGATTATAACGGTTTCACCAACATCAACTTTGAATTGAGCGGCGGCAGCCCAGACCTTATCCGTTCCTGTATCCACCAAAATATAGGTGTAACCGGCTGAATCCATTGTTTCCAGCACAATTCCTTTATAGCCCCCAGAAACGTTTTCAAGCGGTTGCGATTCAAGAGATAGTTGTTTGGGGGGGACAACCGTGCTGCTGTATAAATAGTTACTAGAAATTATTGAAAATAAAATGACTACTCCAAATATACTGATTTTCTTCATGATAACACCTCAGGGTAAATATAAATTATCTCCTACTAAAAAAAATTACTATAAATCGCAATCCAATGCTGACAAAGGTTTATTTTGATGAAATCGTAAAAAATACGATTTGTCTGCTGTGCGGACGCGTTAATCCTTTTAAGTCCTTACGATGAAAAAGGCGATAAGTTCAGCATGTGCTTTTTGTCATGTTATTGCCAGTTCATCGATGTATTACGTTGTAACTAGTTGAAATTACATGGCACGTTAACCGTTTTCCCGATTTTTTACGGGATTATCTATTTTGATAGCATGTGAAAAAAATGTGGTTAATACTTCTTCAGATTATCTTGCATTTGCAGATGAATCCCTTTGCGCATTTCCTCCTGGGCCTCCTGTAATTTGCCCTTGCTGCTATATGCTATGCCGAGATTATAATGACTTTCCGCACTATTCGGATCGAGGCGCACAGCATGTTCTAAATACTTGATTGCTTCATCGACCCGTCCGAGAGAAAAAGCTGCTTTCCCCCAATTATTAAAAATATGCACGGATTCAAGGTTTCTTGCATTCGCATCTTTGAAGATATCATATGCCTTTTGTGCCTCGCCGTTTACTAAGTATGCACGCCCCAAGTATTCATATCCTCTAACATAATTTGGAGATTTAGAGACGACATCCGACCACAGACTCATTTCAGATGACCACACATTATTGCGTTGCCATGTAAAAAAAACCATGAGGCAAATTAGGCCAATGAAAATCGGCCTTATATATTTTATAAGCAAAGCTGTTTTCTGGTAGATAAAACAAATTACTCCAAGAATAAGAAAAGTTGATGGCAGATAAAGGCGGTGTTCAAAAATTATTTCCAAGGGGATAACGGATGATTCAATAACAAGATTTGTCAGATACCATACAATTGCGAAGGAAAGAATACGTTCCTGTCTGAATAAAAGAATTGCTAGGCCGACAAAACCTATCACTCCAGTTAAAGCGATAAAAGTTTTAAAGGGAAATAAAAGCGAATTGGAAATATCGAAATCATAATTCAGATTAAGCCTTGACGGCAAAGGCAAGGCAAGAAGGCTTAAATAGTAAATAATTACCCGAGGTTCAGTCAAAAGTCTTTCACCCATTGTAAAATCACGGTGTTCATACCCTTTAAGAACAACAGCAAAAGGATTTTGACCGGAATACATGAAACCAATTACCAAAAATGCTAGGCATGATAAGAAAAATACTAGTATGATTTTTTTGGCATCATGAAAAGATTCTATCTGCGATAAAAAATAGATTTCATAGACAAGGATGATAAAAGGAAGCATCGCAGCATTTTCTTTACTGAAAATTGCCAAAATTCCTGAACAAAATGATGCTGCGAAAAAAAATATTTTTTTTCTATTTTCATGTAAAATGCGGCCTTTTACATAACAATATATTGCACAAAGAAAAAATAGCGCCGCCATGCTGGTCATTCTTTGCACAATATACGTTACTGCATTTGTTTGGACCGGATGTACAGCCCATAATAGGGCGGCAAACAATGCTATTTCATCTGCATATCTAGTTGTTTCAGCAACTGAGGGTAACTTTAGAGTTAGCCGAGCCAGAAAAAAGAAAACAATTGCTGTGCATAAATGGATAATTGTATTGACGGCGTTGTAGCCGGCAACCTGCAAACCACCAAAATAATAGTTCAAGGCAAAGGAAATATTCGGCAGAAAGCGGTGCCTAGAGGCAATTGTTTCGGTGGCCGCCTTCTTCAAGCTGTTCAAGGATAGGTTGTTTACATGCAGAAATGGATTATTGACAATATTATCAATATCATCAAAAACAAACGGCGAATTGAAACTGTTTGAATAGGCAAGGAATGTTGCAAAAAAAATAATGGCGACTGCTGATATACTAAAATGGGTATTTTTTTGTTTAGCAGCAATCATTGGCAAAAGCCTGGACACACCCTCTAAAACAAACTCAATTTTACTTATTGAAGGAAAGCAATGCCGAGAGGCGGGGTGGCCAGATCCATGTGGGTTGCGACCCGTTCTAGCGTAAGATTGATAATGTTTATGCGTTCACCCTTGGTGTCGCCCACATAAAGCCATTGGAGATTTTGGGAAGCTACAATTTCAAAAGGCTTGCCGCCTATACGTATTTCTTTTCTGACACTGAGTTGACCCGGTACTAATATTGACACTGTCTTTTTGGTGAAAAACCGACATTCAAACGCTGTTTCACAATTTTACCAACAAGATCATAAACAGTAACTGTATTCGTAGAACTTTCAGCAATATAGAGAAGATTGTCTTTTGCATACAACCCCTGGGGTGAGCTTACCGAAAGGATGGTTTCCTGCTCGAAAATTTCGAGGCTCTGCGGATCAAAGAAATAGACGGCCTGAGACAATTCTGAAGAAACCGCAACGCGGTTTGGCGTGGAAAGATGTATCATATACTGCCCACGTTCCGGTAAACGTCCACGTCCGGCTAAGGTTCCGGAAGCAAGGTCAATGCGGACAATATTGTTTGATTGACTGTCCAACACGTAGGCATTCGTCCCATCCGGATCAAGAATCATGTAATTGGGATTGTATATCATGGGGATTTTCACATGATCAATGAGCCGGCTTGATGACATCTCATAGATCTTTATCCTGGCTTCCTGGGAGGCCAGAACATACAATCTGTCACGTGATGGATCAAGACCAAGGTAGGTAGGATTGCCGGACACGCCGAAAGAACCTATGATCCTATTCTTGTCCGCACTGGCCATATAAATGGTATCTATCTCAGGACATGCCACATATATCAAATTTGTTAAAAGAGGATGCGATTGTGATGGTTTTATACTTATTACCGGTTGGAATGTGTCTGGAACAGAAAGAGAAGCCTTGGAGTCTAAGGTAAGAAATACCGACTGACTATCTTTATTTGAAATGGAAACATGATCCCTGAGTAAAATTTCAATCTCTTGCTCGTCCAGCTTCAAAGGAACGTTCTTACCCTCCTTCTTGTAAAACACCTCGCCAAATTCAATTTTAAACCGTTGGTATTGACCATCTGGCAC
>CALZHT010000011.1 GCA_945787445.1 uncultured Desulfobulbaceae bacterium | reverse complement strand
CATCATCAAGGATGGCGTCCGGACCGGCGGGAGGCGCCTGCGGATTGTCATCGTCATCATCACTGCCGTCACCATCGGTATCTCTATCGCCAAAACCATTATTATCGATGTCCCGGTTGTCGCCATTGGCATCAACATTTAACAACGGATGATCATAATCGAGGCTCATCAGCTCCTCTATCTTGCTGGTGGCCAGATGCATGGCCTCGGTGAGGTTGCCGGCAAAGGCGGTTGCGTTCATGGAGGATATCTGCAAAGCTGCCACGCCGAGCATACCGACCATGAAGATGGCCATGGCGATCATTACCTCAAGAATTGAAAAGCCTTTTGATTCACGCAGTCTCATGGCTAGCTCCTGTTGCTGTGATCCTACAGTCCTATATTGCGGACATTCACCCTGGTGATATACTGACGCCGGTAAAAATTATCATTTTGGGCGGAAAGCACTTGGGTGGGTGGAAATTCACCATTATTGAATGTTCTGGTGTTGGTATAGGTAAAATCTTCATTTACGGCACGGAGAATCAGGGAAATCTCCACGGAACGGATGTCTTCTAGAGCTGCACCAACCACAGGCGTGGGCAAAACAACTCCATCCTCATCATAATAGACAAAATTAAGCGGCATTTCATTGGTACCCAGATCAACGAGATCGGTATTTTCATAGAGATTTTCCACCCCGCCGCCCAGGACGTCGTCTCTCTGCAGCCTGCCGAATGTGCCGCCCCCGTCATTGACGATCTGATATACTATCCGTTCACCGGCCCCGCCAATTGCGCCGTTGCCGTACTTGGCCTCGTCAGCCTCATTGACTGTTCCGTCTTCGTCATTATCAATGAGATCAGTGTCACCACCGGCAATATCCGAGGTGAACTCAAGGACAGTATCCTGCGCTCGGAGAATCCCGGGCTTGGGGGTAAGGGGATCCTTCATGGGATCAAAGCCTGCCAGCCTGATCTCCTTGGCCATCCGGTGCATGATGATCCGCAGGCCCTGGTTCAGTTCAAGGATCTGCCTTTGACCGAACCTGAAAAATTAGTTAATGCGTTGGCGCCCATTTGATGCTAAAATTATTGCTGGGTGTTATTTACTGGATACCTTGGGCCACATGCATCTGCACAGCAGGATGGCCCGGGCCCCAAAGAACTTCCACTAATGAGGTTTTCCATGAAACGATTTTCCTCCAAGGGCTTTACATTAGTTGAACTCATGATTGTTGTTGCCATCCTCGGCATTCTCTCAGCCGTTGCAGTGCCTGCCTATTTCAACTATATCCTCCGGGCCCGGCAGGGTGAAGGCCTTCAGCACCTGCTCGATGTCAAAACCGCGCAGGAAAAATTCTATGCCTTAAACGACCGGTACCAAAATGCCGGTACATTAACCAGCGCCGACACCATTGGTAACTACGTCAGTTTTGATGCTGATGATACCGCCAATTTCCGCTTTACCATTTCCGGCAACGCCAATACCTTCTCAGCCCGCGGCTGGTTTGATCTCAACGAAGACGCTAACTACCAAGACTGCTGGAGAATCTCCGGCACCCTTACCGAGCCGCAGGCCTGTGCGGCCAATGACCAGGAAATCACCTTCTCCATTTTTAGTAGTCTTTTCTAATCACCTATCGCTCCGCGCTATTTTGTCTTCCATTCGCCGTTGGCTCCTTCCTCCGGGCGCCAGCGGTAGAGATGCACTCTGCCAACGATGTTGTTGAGTACGATCCTGAATGGGGCATTTTTTAATACTGCTCCGCCATCAGCGGAATGGGGCACATAGAGATAAACCGTGCCGCCTTTATCACTGGAACCGTTCGGCAGCATGACGAATCGGTCATCGGTAAAAGTGACCCCGTCGCTGACCGCTGGTCCGGGGCCCTGGGGATTAGGAATGCCAAGGCCGTAATATTCTACATCATCCAATTCCACTTCCTTGAGGATTTCCTCGCCGGCATCGCGGTCGCCGCCATTATCGGCATCAACCCACAAGGTGTAGCCGTTGGCAGGAGCGGTAAAATCAATGCCGACCCGCATGCCCCTATTCACTGCCTCGCCCCGGGCCAGGTTGATATCATTGCGCAGTGAGAAGGAGGCAGACTTGATCTTGCGGACGGGAGAGGTAAACGCATAAATTGCCTGACTGGCCATAATGCCTATTATGACCACCACAATCATCAGCTCCACTAATGAAAACCCATTGTCGTTGTGTACTTTCATCATGTCAGTATTGACTTCCATCCTTAGAGCAAGGCAAGATTTCAGCCCCGTCGTAATGTATTTAGTAGTTTCTTCCCTCTGCTGTTTGCAAATACCTGTAAGCCCTCAAAACTCACGCCCTATCCGTATAGTGTACATGTTTTTACGGTTGAAAATCAAACCAAAACACATTCGAAAACCCAAAAAAGCGATTTGATTTTAACGTATTAGCAATTTTTCTCTTTCGCCTGCCTTAAAATTTAAGCAATTACCATGCCCCTTTTATTTGACGATCATTATGTAACTGTAATGGGTACCCGTTTCCTTTGGCTCTTCCTGCGTTCACCATTATTATAAAAATCTGGCGCTCTACATTCTCCGGCCATTTGCCGGCTGCATTTGTATAAAACAACTTTATATATATTAACTTTTTTAATACTCCCGTCCCTGCCCGCTGCCACAATCACATGACGGTACCGGACACTTCAGGAAACGCTACTGCTGGTCGAGGCATTGTCAAGGGCTTGCCCTGTGCCCCTTGGATCAGTGAAGAAATCCCTATGGGGAAAATCCATTAACACTATTGAAAAATAGCGGATACATCAAAAAATCTAGTTACCATCATTTCTCGGCTTCCTTGACGATACGAAGCATAACCTGTTGACTTTTGATATGTTTGTCATTTCGAACGAACGTGAGAAATCTTTTCCTGAGGTAATGGGATTTCTCGCTATGCTCGAAATGACAAGGGATTCTAAAGCGCGAATAAAAAGTAGCTAAATTTTGGTGGTAATCAGGTCCCAAAAAAAGCCATAGCTGGCTGTCATCCCGGCTATGGCTTGGATTTTCCTGGCATGGACGTACCTGCTAAAGGAGCGTCCCACTCAATGTATGTATTGTTTTATTCTTTTTGCCGCCAGGCGTTTTTACCGGTGCGGACTTTTTTTACCGTTTTCCCCTGTTTGCGGATTATTGTGCCGGTTGACAACTGGTTGAAAATTGAAACGGTGTCATCACCCTGGCCGTAACTGCTGTGTATTGCCGAGGCAGTTCCACGGCCCCAGCCGATATGTACCTTAGGGAGCGCCACTTCTCCATTGTCAGCATTGCGCGTTGTTCCCAATATATTGGGATCGGGAAAGCCGGTGCCGGTTTTATAATAGAGACCATACAACTGGCTCAAGCCCTCTGCAATACATGGGGCGGTGCTCGGTTGGTATACCGAACAAAACAGCACCCCGCCGATCAAGGCCGGTTGGCTGAGCACCCGGGTCGCAGGAACGCTACCCGCGCTTCCCTGGACCGGCGGCAGATCAATATACCAGCCATACTGCCCTCCATCCATAAAGTTCTCTAAAGCCGCAAAGTCCAGGATGCCATTGGGGCCGTTGTTGATAGTGCCGTTGGTCAGCACCTCAACATTGGTAGTATTAATAAGGTCGGATCTGGACAAAGGTGGCGGCAGGGGATTATTGACCTGGTCATACAGATCCTTGACGCCATAAAGGCTCTCCCGGCTGGTGCTGTTTTTATCCATTGCACCATACAAACGACCGGTGCCGAAATAGAGCCAGTGGTTGTCAAACTCGTCTACCCCGGCAATCGGGGCAGCAGTTACCGGTCGTGCCGTGTTGACAAAGATCTGCGGCGCACCCCAGTTGGCAGGATCCGCATCTTCGTTCATTGCCAGCCTCATCAGGCTTCCTGCAGTTGCATTTGCGTTTCCGGTAATGCCGAAATAAACGGTATCAGCCTTATAGGCCAGATTCCAGTCTATGGCAACCGGGCTGCCGATAAAACTGTCTGCTGCGCCGGTATCACAGCTGATAATCTTCATTGCACCGACATTTTCCAGGGCACAGCCTGATGGGGCAGCCACGGTGGCGCCGGGAGAAGAAATTTCCTCCAGGTCAAGGATATAAAGCTTGGCCGTGGTAGTGCTCGCTACGGTATCGAGGAGCTCGGGGCCGGACCCGAAGATCAGAAACCACTTGTTGTCGTCCAGGGCCGAATCCCTGTCCTTAAAGGTCATTACCGCAGGATATGTCACGGAAAAACTACGGTCAGGCAACGGTATTTCACCCAGCAGCACCGGTTCTTCTTCCGGATCAGTAATATCGAAAATACTATAGGCGGAATGCGTATCCATATCATTCGCGTTCCCGAAACCATCGGCCTCGGTGTCGATGTGCATGGTGCCGCCACCTAGCCCCATTCCCACAACCATCACGGTGCCCCAGCCGTTGGGATGAATGCAGCCCATGGCATTGGCGTCAGTGTGACACGCTGTTTCCGTGTTGAAGATTTTTGCATCAAATATCCGCGGTTTTCCGTCAACATAATAGACATGGGAGTACTCTTCGTCTTTCAGCCACTTGAGATGCGGCAGGAGATTAAACGGCACATAGGCCCACAACTCACTGCCCAGAGGATGCGCCACCGCATCGGTAGCACCGTCTGACCTTTTTCCCCTTGTGGTAATGGCCTGGTTGGCGTGGTCATAAAATCCTGCATTAAAGGCATGCAGCATGCCGTCGTTTCCGCCCGCATAGAGCACATGTCTTCTTTCACCATACTTTTTCCTGAAGGGAGAATAGGAAGAATCGCGGTAGAGCAGATCAAAGAGTTCCTGGGGATCACTGACCAGGGTAGGGGTGGAATTGACCACATCACCCAGGCGCATGACTTCCGCTGTACCATCGCCATCGTAATCCACCGTCCGGTTGCGGTAGCCGGCTATCTCCTGGCCGCGGATATAATTCACCAGCTGATCTCCGTCGTTTTCACTGGCCACATCCAGGAAACCATAGGTTGCCGGAGTAATGCTTATCGCGGTAAAGTCACGATATTCGCCAATATCGACGACGCCATCCCGGTCCGCATCAATCCATGTCTTGATATACCTGCCGTTATCAGCAGGGGAAGAGTACGAGCGTTGGAAACTCAGGTCGGTGGTCATACTGAAATTAAGCTGTTCCCGGGCATTCCACAATGTATTCAGTTCATCCAGCTCTATAATCATAGCAGTGTCAGGGACGTAATCATCCGTTCGGCTGCTTGTCCAGCGCTTGATCCTGGTTCGATTTTCATTGGGATCAAAATAGGTCTCCACAACCGGATCTGTATCATAATCCTCCAGAATACCGTCGCCATCGTCCTCGCGGGTCAAGCCAAAGCTGTCCAGCCACAGCGCCTGTATGGTCCCCACCCATTTGGCCTGATTGCCGCCGGCGTCCCGGCGCAGCGGTTCAAAATAGGCCTGATATATGGCGCCAACCCCGCTGACATTATTGGAAACCACTGCAGCTGCTGTTCCTGATGAGGTTCTTTGCAGAATATTGAGGAATACCCGATTGAGGGAGTCTTCCAACTGGACTGGATTGCTTGCAGTAAAATACGTATCCGGGATGTTGTCAGGTGTCGGGTTACCGGTTGTGTCGAACCTGTCCCATTCTGCTTGCAGGTCCGGGATCCTGTTGCCGTTTCTGTCCCGGAAACCGCCCCATTTGGCGGCATACCACAGCGGATCCTCCAGAAGCCGGGCAGTTCCGGAACCTACTATATATTGCGCGGTTGATGAACCGTCGCCAACCTGACAGCCGTCGACACAATCTGCACCGGAAATAATGGTGGCCGGATCATCATAGGTATATCCGGCAATGCCCGAGTGGGCGTGAAATCCGTCCCGGGTGGTGCCGCTCAGCACATAGCCGAAGCCCAAACGCATCATGGTAGATTCGGCAATAACATCCGTTGCAATGGTCAGGGTGTCGGTGTTGCCGTTAAGAGTATAGGTGATGGTGCCCCACATATCCTGGTCATAATCACCGCCCTGCTCACTGGCTTCCCAGTTCACATAGAGTTTGCCGGTGCCGACCCCGCTGCCGTTATTGACCACAATATCTTCGACGATCTTGAAATCCACCAGGGCGCAGTTGCCCATGGGGCTTATCGATGTATTGCGGCAGGCCGGCAGGATCGTCACCGCGGCAGCACCGGTCAGGGGGTGCGGGATAACGATTTCAGGAACGCCCGGCGCGTTAACCGCGTAAGTATCAACGGTCTGCTCGCCTTGGATATCATGAGAGTTGCTGGTGGAAATATCGTGCGTGTGGGCATAATAGGCAAGGCCGGCAATTCTATAGGAACCCTGCAATCCAGGGGCATCAGGGCATAGCCCTCCGGCACTGCCCAGGCTGCTCACGGTTTTGGCGGTACACAGCCCATCATCGCCATCGGTCTGGTTGTCTATATTGGTTTCGCCGATAAAATATGGGTTGCCGTGGATACCCTCACCGGCGCCCACTACATCGGTCATGGCTGCGGCCGTATCGTTGCCGGGCAGAACACGTGCACTCCAAATGGAACGCACGCCTTTTGGGCCGGGACCATCAAGCTCGTCCCCGTCATAAGAGGCGACGCCGGTATTGAAATTCACAACATGTAACGGTGCGCAATAATTATGGGAATCCACCGGTTTTGCATCCCACGGCAGGGGTTGCCCTAGGCCGGCTATTTTAGGGGATGCATTGCTGCGGAAATCTCCATTGGGCTCCAGGCCGGCCAGGTAGCGGATCGAATTGAGATATATTTCCGAAAAAGGATTGCCCCAGTTCTGGCAGCGGTTATCTGCAGCAACATCAACAGGACTGGACAATGTTTCGTCACAATTATCGCCCTGACCGGGTTTGGCGTATTTTCCGTCACCATGATCATACCCGACAATACGATACAAACTCCAGGCATTGATCACCCCTGCGGCGCCGTTATAGGATGGTCCGGGGATTGGGCCGCCCGCAGATGATGCCACCTTGGAAAAAGTACCATCGCTTGCAGTATTGACCTCATTGGCGATGCTGCCCATCTGCGAAATCAATACCCCACCGCTGGTGTGTTTGTTGTAGCTGCCTGCCATCATGCCGAAATGGAGCAGGTCCTCATCACCATAAACCTGCAGCAGGCCGATGGGCTTGTAATTGCCGTCGGGATACTGCTTGCACTTCTCCTGCCCAAGCAACCCCGAGACACAGGCTTCGATCCGGGCCACGTAATTCTTCCGGCCGATGCCTTCACTATAGGTGGGATTACTTGCAGAGGCATATATGCCTGATTGCGATGCATTATTTGCATTTTCAGCACTGTGGTTATCGTTGGGAGCCCCGCTCTGCCAGGTGCACTGCCAGCGGTCATTGGCTGCCCAGAGAGAATAATTGCCTTTCACCGCCTTAATAAGAGGCGGACTGGCAACCTCCTGCGAATATACATTAGAGCTGACGTCCGTGGTATTGCACAATGTAATACCACGCTCTTCCAAGGTGGAGCAGGAACCGGGGTTGCCCCGATCACAATCATAATCAACACCGTTATTTTGGAAAGGGGTGAGCTTTTCAAGGTCGTCCCCTTCATAATGTTTGGCCCAGCTGTGCGCATCATGGGGAAGATAGGTGCGTTCAAGCACGGTTGTTGTCGGGCTATCAACCCGGCGGTGCCCGCCAAAGAGCATCTTGCGGATCGCATCAATCCTGGCCATACTCACCCAATTGAGAAAATTGCCGCTCCAGTATCCGTTGCTGCTCCCTTCGCAATATTTCGTTGCCGTTGCAGCCATGGGCGCGAAAAACTGCTGGGCCGAATCGTATGCATAGCATTTGTAGCTGTCGAAATAGCCGTAATAATCAAAGCTGTTTGTATAGGTGGTATCGGGAACTCCATCACCATCCAGATCAGAGTAATCGTCATACGCCTTATGGAATAATTGGTGGTCGACAGATGCATTGATCATTACCAAAGGCGTTGCCGAATCAACAAGGTTGACCGGCATGGAGTCGAATTCATCCATCAGGTGGGGAGACACATCCGCCATTGTAATCTTTGCATTCAGGCAGACAAAAAAAAGCATAATGAGCAATGGTCGGCTTCTGAGATAGTTTTCAACCTTCATTACGGCCTCTATAGTGCAAAGCATCGATTATGACAGTCGCTGGATTCGGATCAATAGGTACACGGTCTCTCAAGACCGATCACATGTTTCCACTCAATTTTGATTTTTGCCTGGCTCTTCGCTCTGCCAAGGTGCTGGGCCCATATATCATAGTGAATATAGCTGCCCCCTACCGCTGCCGCCCTTCCCAGTCCTTCATAACCGGAAATCATCGGGTTGGCGGCGCCGGGCGCCCCTCGTGTTTCTCCACCAATGGTGATATTGGTGTGGGGATCAGAGTCCCCGTAGTTGACCGGATAATAGATATCGCGAGAGGTGTCTGATGGCTCGGGCGGGAGAGGATGCATCCAGAACCGGGTATTCATGATTTTAACGTTGCCGATGGTTGTCTGCCCTGAACCTGCCGGATTTTGGCTAAAACCGTAAGGGCAGCCAAGGTTTTCTTCGATCAGCATTGTTCCCATTTCCGTGCCGCCGTCTGCATTATGGAACGATATCTTGCTCTGCTTGTCATAATTGGCAATCTTCATGTTTGTCATGCTTGCTCTGCTTAAGAAAATGACAATAAGGCTCAACATTATGAGGAGCAGGAGGGCGACATTTAAGACCGATCCTTTTGCATTGCGGAAAAATCGGGTCATCATACCTCCTTTGCCAGGATGCCGGTCAGGCTGACGCTATGCTGAAAGCCTTTTACATTCCAGGTGACCCACACCTTGATGGTCTTGCTGTTGAGGACCGGTTTATCATTGGCAATATTCCACAAAACCTCATAAATCATGGTTTGCAAAGTAACGAGGGTATGGCCGTCCGCCTGGACGGCGGTTTTATCGTCAAGTCCGAAATTATTGACGCCATCAGCGACTGCACCTTCTTCATCATCGTCAACTCCATTATTATTAGCATCCTGGTTTGTGCCGTCCCCATCATCGCTGAGGCTTGCGTCTTCATAATCGAGGCCCATCAGTTCCTCGAGCTTTCCTGAGGCAAGGGTTGAAGCCTCGGCAAGGTTGCTGGCAAAGGCGTCATTTTTCATGGCTGAGACTTGCAGAAGCGCCACTCCCAGCATGCCCACCATGAAAATGGCCATGCCGAGCATGATCTCAATAAGCGAAAATCCCTGTTCTCCATTCATGATGTACTCGCAAAAAGTATTGGGATGGCGTCCCTCGTATTTACAGACCGGTATTTCTCACATTCACTTCAGCTGTCAGGCGCTGCCGCCGAAAGTGGTCACCTTTGGCTGTAATGACCGGGTTGTTTTGCAGGTTTGTATACACCGTGTTGTTGGTGTAGGAATAGTCCTCGTTTGAGCTCCGCAACACGAGAGTGATTTGTGCAAACTTTATTTCCTGTAAGGATGCACCGGCCACAGGAGTTGCCAGCACGTTCCTGTCAGCATCAAGGTATATAAAGTTAAGAGGCATATCCGCCGAGGCCGGGCAACTCCCATTTCCCGCCGGGCAATCGGTGTTTTTATTAAGATAGTAGGCATAGGTATTGGAGCAATCCCGCCGGCGCAGGCCAAAGCGGCCATCGGCATCAGGCCCGCCCACAAAATAGCTGATATTTTCATCATCATCAGCCAGGTCTCCATCATCATTCAGATCAGTGGTAAACTGCACGGAAGCGTCGGTTGCGCTTACAAAACCGGCGTTGGCAGCATCGTCAGGATCATATCCGGCCATCCTGATTTCCTTGATCATCATATTCATCACCACCCGAAGATTCTGCTGCAGCTCAAGTACCTGATCCTGGGCATCGGCACATGTACTGTAGCTGATATATGTTTTATACATGCCAACCGTGGCGATTATCCCCAGACCCAGAGCCACCATGAGCTCTACCAGGGAAAAACCGTTTTTCGTTTTTTTAACCGACAATCCCCACCTAGCCATTATTTGTCCTTTATTCCTGCAAAACCATAACTGCCATTCCTTACATACAAATGTATACAAATGAAAAGCAATGCGAAAAACGCATGATTCCTCGGATCATGCAGTTTCGCAAACAGGTAATACCTTATAATAAGGAGATTTCTGTAATCATCTTCGGCTGGGAATATGAAAATCCCCACCCAGCCATTGATCACAATACGTGTTAGATGTGCCAAATATCTGTCAGAAAGTCAACGAAAAAATGAGTTAGGAATTGATTTTTTTTACCCCAGCCCAATCCCTTTACAAGGCAGTAAAAAATTTTTCGCTGATTCCCACTAAAACTCAGCATTTTTTTATTCGCACCTTAGAGTCCTTGTCATTTCGAGCACAGCGAGAAATCCTATTGCCCTTGGAAAAGATTTCTCACGTTCGTTTGAAATGACAGACCAAGCATAAATCAACAGGTTTGGCTTTATATCGTTTTATGTAGCTCAGAAATGATGGCCAGCAGAAAAATTACCGACATATCATTTTAAAAAACCCTTTGTTTTGGTATAGTGGCTTTTTCTAAATGAAAAACAACCACCTAAAGGATAGGTATTTTTTTACTCATCAGTCGGCCATTTTCTGTACACACGCTCAATACCTCGTAAAGCCGGCATTAATACAATCCAGGAGCAAGGCATGCTTGCACGCATCCAAGTCGGACTAAAGCCCGCCTTTACCGATTCATTCGGGGAGCAGACCAAAAGCAGAATCAGATCAGACCTGCACATACCTGCCGAATCTGTGCGGACCATCAAGGTTTTTACGGTAGATGCCGATTTCAATGAGGTCGAACTGCAAGAGGCGGCGCAAGGACCGTTTTGCGATCCGGTCACCCAGGATTATTCCCTCGGCCCCCTGGCCCTTGCCTGGAAAATCACCTTCGACTGGCTCATTGAAGTGGGATTTCGTCCCGGGGTGACCGACAATGAAGGCCGCACCGCTGCTCAGGCCCTGGAACTCATGCTGGGCCGCAAATTAAGCAGGGGCGAAGCGGTCTACACTTCCATCCAATATTTGATCTCCGGTCCCATCACCAAAGAACAGAGTGAAACCATCGCTAAAAAATTGCTGGCCAACGAACTCATCCAGAGATTCACCATCATGGCGCACGATGATTTTGTCAAGGCCGGCGGCCTGGAACCTTTCGCGCCTAGGGTTATCGGCGAGGACAAAGGACAGGTTGCCCGGATTGACCTTGATGTTTCTGATGAAGAACTGGTCCGCATCAGCAAAGAGGGCATTCTTGCCCTTACCCTGGACGAAATGAAGATCATGCGCTCCTATCTGGCCACTCCGGAGGTTAAAGAGAAAAGGACTGCTCAGGGTCTAAGCGAAAAAATAACTGACGTTGAATTGGAAGCCCTGGCCCAGACCTGGTCTGAACACTGCAAGCATAAAATATTTAATGGCGACATCGAGTATGAAGATGTTCCGGCAGGCCAAACTTCCATGGTGCACAGCCTTTTTGATACCTATATCAGGAAACCAACCGACGAGATCCGTAAGAAAATGGGGGAAAACGACTGGTGCCTCTCGGTTTTCAAGGATAACGCCGGGGTTATCCGCTTTAACCGGGACTGGAACGTGGTCTTCAAGGTTGAAACCCACAACAGCCCTTCGGCCCTTGATCCCTATGGCGGCGCCCTCACCGGCATTGTAGGCGTCAACCGGGATCCTTTTGGCACCGGCATGGGCGCAAAACTTATCTGCAATACCAATGTTTTCTGTTTTGCCTCGCCCTTTTACGACAAGCCCATTCCGGCCCGCCTCCTGCACCCGAAAAGAATATTCGAAGGAGTACGGGAGGGGGTGGAGCATGGCGGCAACAAAAGCGGCATTCCCACGGTGAACGGTTCGCTCGTTTTTGACGAGCGTTATGCGGGCAAGCCCTTGGTCTTTTGCGGTACGGTCGGTATTATGCCCGCCTTCGTCAATACCATTCCTTCTGAAACCAAAAAGGCCCTGCCGGGCGACTATATTGTCATGACCGGCGGCCGCATCGGCAAGGACGGCATCCATGGGGCGACATTTTCATCAGAGGAATTGCATGAGAATTCTCCGGCCACTGCAGTACAGATCGGCGACCCCATCACCCAGAAAAAGATGTTTGACTGTTTGCTCAAGGCAAGGGATATGGGTCTCTACAACTGTATCACCGACAACGGCGCCGGCGGTCTTTCCTCATCAGTAGGCGAAATGGCCGAGGACAGCGGCGGCTTTGAGCTGCATCTTGACAAGGCGCCCTTAAAATATGCCGGGCTGCAGCCCTGGGAAATCTTTGTCTCCGAAGCCCAGGAAAGAATGACTCTGGCAGTGGCGCCGGAAAAGCTGGATGCGTTCCTGGCTCTCTGCGAAAAGATGGATGTCGAAGCAACGGTCCTCGGAACCTTCAACAATTCCGGCAAATTCCATATTCTCTATAAAGGCGATACCATTGCCTATCTGGACATGGACTTTGTCCATAAAGGGCTTCCGCCCATGCAGATGACGGCAAAATGGGAGCCCGAAATCCACCACGAGCCCAAATTTCCTGCCAAACCTGATCTGGGCAAGGAACTCAAAAACATTCTTTCGCGCCTCAATGTCTGCAGTAAAGAGTATGTTGTCCGGCAATACGACCACGAGGTGCAGGGCGGCAGTGTGGTAAAACCGCTTACCGGTCAGGTAAACGATGGCCCCAGCGACGCGGCAGTGCACCGCCCTGTTCTTGACACTTACGAAGGATTGGTAATTGCCCACGGCATCGCGCCGCGCTACTCGGATATCGATACCTACCACATGGTGGCCTGCGCCGTTGATGAAGGAGTGCGCAATGCTCTCTGTGTGGGGGCAAATCTTGAAGTTATGGCCGGACTCGATAACTTCTGCTGGTGTGACCCGATCCTCTCGGAAAAAACACCGGACGGCCCTTACAAACTTGCCCAGCTTGTTCGCGCCAACCAGGCCCTGGCCCATTACACCAAAGCCTACGGGGTTCCATGCATATCCGGAAAAGACAGCATGAAAAACGACTATCTGGTGGGCGACACCAAAATATCCATCCCGCCCACCCTGCTTTTTTCCGTGGTTGCCAAAATCGATGATGTCAGAAAAGCGCTGACCATGGATGCAAAAAAAGGAGGCGATCTGGTATACGTCCTTGGCATAACCCGCCCGGAACTGGGAGCGTCTGAATATGCCGGGCAATATGGCGCCATTGGCAACTCGGTCCCCAAGGTACGTGAACAGGAAGCCCTTGCCGGCTATCGGTCGCTGGCCAAGGCCATATCCGAGGGGTTGCTTGCCTCATGCCATGATTGTTCGGACGGCGGCCTGGGTGTTGCCCTGGCCGAGACCGGTTTTGCCGGCGGACTCGGTCTGGACATCGATTTAGGCAAGGTACCGATGGAAGATATCGACCGCGAGGATATCCTGCTCTTTTCAGAGTCCCAAAGCCGTTTTGTCATCACCGTTTCTCCTGCCAAGAAGGAAGAGTTTGAGAATACAATGGCAGGCATTGCCATTGCCCAGGTCGGCACGGTAATTGATGATCCGGTCTTGCAACTGCAAGGGTTTGCCGGTGAGATCATCCTCAACGAAACAATGGCCGAACTCAAATCCTGCTGGCAGAAGACACTTGATTTCTGATGAACATCTTTAAGGGCTGGCAATATCGATGAATCCTGCAAAAGGCATCCTCATAAAAGAAATTACCGACAACCAAAGCGCTGAAGGGCTCTTTCTCGTCAAAACAATGGCCCGGGCGGAAACCCGCACCGGCAAACCATATCTCATGCTTACTGTAATGGACAACTCCGGAGAAATGGCCGCAAGGGTCTGGGAAGAAGCGGACCGCTATGCCCCCGACTGTCAGCCGGGAAAAATAATCTTTCTCTCAGCCCATGCCCAGGCGTACAGAGGAGAACTGCAACTCAAAATCAATGCAATTCATGCTGTTGATGACCCATCCCTGGACATGTCCCTGTTTCTGCCGGCAACGGATCTTGATATCCCAACCCTTACGCAGGAACTTGTAGATATTGTCGAGAGCATCAAGGACCGCCATGTAACTGAACTCCTGCAGAGCTTTTTCAGTTCTGCGCAATTCATGCATGCCTTTACCAAGGCGCCTGCCGCCAAAATGATGCACCATGCCTACATAGGAGGATTACTGGAACACACTGTCTCTGTTGCCCGATTGGCGGAAATGGTCTCCACCCTGTACCCGACAATCGACCGGTCTCTGCTCCTGGCCGGAGCAATGCTGCATGATATCGGCAAAATAAAAGAATTTTCCTATGAGGTATACCCTTTCGACTATTCCGCCCAGGGGCGGTTAATGGGACACATGGTCCTCGGAGTGGAAATGATCCAGGAGCGCATCGCGCAGCTGGCCGATTTCCCGGAAAGCTACGCGGTCATGATCAAGCACCTTATTTTGAGCCATCACGGCCAGCATGAATTCGGCTCACCCACGCTGCCCATGACCCTGGAAGCCTTTGTCCTCCATTTTCTCGACGACCTTGACTCAAAGGTGAATTATATCAACAGGCTTGCCGGGCAAAAAGCGGAACCGGGCTACCAATGGACTGATTTTCAAAGAAACCTTGAACGCTTTCTCTTGGTCCAAGGCCATGATGGGCACGATTCTGCAAATATTTCGCCCGACAAAAAATTCTCTGCTGATACCGTGTCATCTGGGCCGGAAGATCGGCAAAAGAATCAAAAAGATACTAAGCAAATTCACCTCTTCACAAAAAAATGAGCGGTCCATTCCTCTTTTTTACTGATCTTGTTGGCCAGGCAAAAGCACAAGAGCTGCTGCTGAAATCCGTTGCCCATGCAAAAATAAGTCACGCCTTCCTTTTCAATGGACCATCCGGGATTGGCAAAAGGAGCATGGCCCTGGCCTTCAGCGCCTTAATCAATTGCCAGGCAAGAAACGACCATGATGCTTGCGGGAAATGCCCTTCCTGTATCAAATATCGCTCAGGAACGCATCCGGATCTCCTGCTCATTGAACCGCAAGGTTCTGCCATAAAAATCAACCAGATCCGTGAACTCAAGGCTGCTTTACGCTTCCCTCCCCTTGAAGCGCAGTACCGGACCGTGGTGCTGACCAAGGTTCATCTCATGCGGCGTGAAGCGGCAAACAGCCTGCTTAAAACCCTGGAAGAACCCCGGGAAAATACGGTGCTGATCCTCACTGCCCAGGATTCCGCCGATATCCTGCCCACCATCCTTTCCCGATGTCAGGTCGTTCCCTTTTTCCCACTACCATATGGTGATGTCAGCCGGATTCTTGTCCAGGAAGGGCTTCCGGAAGATACCGCCGCAACCTTATCCGCAGTCTCTGAAGGGAGACTCGGGCTTGCAAAACTTTTGCAACAAAAGAATATCCTGGCCATTCGCAAAGAAATTATTGAAAATCTCGTGCAGCTGACGCGTGCTTCGAGTGGAGCGATTGAACCGGTTTTCTCGTTGGCTGCCAAGGCCGCCCAGCTCAAAGAAAACCTTGAAGAGTTGTTTGATCTTTTAACCATATGGATCCGGGACCTTATGCTGCAAGCGACCGGAGCAGAGAACGAGCACATGATGAGTTGCGATCTCATACCGGCGCTCGATTCCGTTAAGGGGCGCTGGAGCGTTCACGAACTTGCGGAAAAATTACGTCATATCGACGCAGCAAAGCGACAACTTTTTCGCAACTGCAACCGTACGTTAATCTGCGAAGTGCTTTTCTTTGCCTTACTTTAATGGTATTGTTCGCATTTGTACGCTCCCTTTACTATGGAACAATACAAACTTGACAGACTCAAAAAAACAATACATTCACTTGAGAGAACACGGAGGCTACCGAGCTAATTTCCTGAAAGGACAAGGTGTTATTCTGGTCTCTAACGTTATCTTTGGAAAAAACTTTTTACGATTTCATCAAATACAGAGTGTTTTAAATAATCATGACAGCAACATCAGAAATAGCAGAAGGTGCACAGACTGAAAACAAGAACCAGGACAAGCCGGAAGAGAAATGCTACCGCATACAATTCCGCCAGAATGAACAGATCTTTTTCGCACTCTCCAAAATAAAAAACCTGAATACGGACGAAATAATTCTGGTTAACTCTGATCACGGCTTGGAACCGGCCGTGGTGTTCGGCCTGGGCCCGCAATGTCTCCCTGGCAAAGATGACAAGCATAATCCTCTGTATACCATAGTCAGGCGCGGTACCAGGGAGGAATCTGAAAAATACCATAGTCTTATTGTGCGTGAAAAGGAAGCTTTCGACCTGTGCCAGCATTACATTGCCAAACATAAACTGGAAATGAAGTTGACAAAGGTTGAGCGGTTCTTTAACGGCAGCAAGATAATCTTTTATTTTACTGCTGAAAACCGGGTCGATTTCCGTGAACTGGTTAAAGACCTGGTGCAGGAATTCAGGACCAGGGTGGAAATCAGACAAATCGGGGTCAGGCACGAAACAAAAATGATCGGCGGCCTCGGCTGCTGCGGTAGGGAACTTTGCTGTGCCTCATTCATTAAAAACTTTGAGCCTGTATCCATAAAAATGGCAAAAGAGCAGGATCTCCCCTTGAATCCCAGCAAAATATCCGGCATATGTAATCGTTTGCTTTGCTGTCTGACCTATGAGCATGCAACGTACAAGGCCATTAAAAAAATAATGCCCAAACCTGGCAAAAACATTTCCATAGAAGGCGAAACATTTAAAGTCTTGCAGAACAACATACTCAACGAAACCATACTTGCGATAAAAATCGGAAAAGACGAAAAACCCGTGATGCTGACGCGCGCTGAGTGGCAAGACGCTAAGCCTGTCGGCAAAATTGCCAAAGAGAAAAAGAGCAAGGAATAATTTCATTCATAAAGATGTATATCACAACACCCATATTTTATGTAAACGCCCAACCTCATCTTGGGCATGCTTATACGACTATTGTTGCTGACACAATCTGCCGCTTTAAACGGCTGCAGGGAGAAGAAGTTCTTTTCCAAACCGGCACGGATGAGCATGGCGACAAGGTGATCCAGGCAGCAACGGAGGCAGGCCTTTCCCCAAAAGAATATGCAGACAACATCAGCGCCATGTTCAGGGATGCCTGGCCTCCCCTTCATATTGAACCGGATTTTTTTATCCGTACCACCGATCAAAATCACATAGAAACAGTACAACATATCCTGCAAAAGGTTTATGACCAGGGCGACATCTACTACAGCGACTATTCCGGCCTCTACTGTCAGGGATGCGAGCGATTTTTGACCGACAAGGAGCTTGTCGACGGCAACTGCCCCGATCATCAAAAGCCTCCTGCCATGATATCAGAGCACAATTATTTCTTTCGCATGAGTAAATATCAGGAGTGGCTGATCGATCACATCAAGAACAACCCTGATTTCATCACCCCGGAGCGTTATTGCAACGAAGTGCTCTCCTTTTTAAAAGAACCGCTCGAAGACCTCTGCATTTCAAGGCCCACCAGTCGGCTGACCTGGGGAATCCCTCTACCCTTTGATGAACGATTTGTCACCTATGTCTGGTTTGATGCCCTGATCAATTACCTGACCGGTATCGGCTATCCGGATTACCCTGGCTTCGGCGCTTGGTGGGAGTCGGCCGAACATATCATTGCCAAGGATATCCTCAAGCCGCACGCCATTTACTGGCCGACAATGCTCAAATCCATGGGGCTATCTCCTTACCGACGTCTTCATGTACATGGGTATTGGAATGTAAATGAAACAAAAATGTCGAAAAGCATAGGCAATGTAGTGCAGCCGGGGGAATTGGTTGAACGGTTTGGCGCAGATACTGTCCGATATTTTCTGCTGCGGGAGATGTCCTTCGGCCTTGATGCCTCTTATTCCGCTGAAGCCCTTACGGCCCGCCAGAATTCTGATCTGGCCAATGATCTCGGCAATCTTTTCAGCCGCTCGCTCACCATGGTAAAAAAATTCGCCGAGAATCAGGTCCCAAAAGCAGGGAGGCCATCGTCCGGGGATGAAGAACTTGCCCAGGCAACCATAGCCATGTTGAACAACTATGCAAAGGAAATGAATCGTTTTGCCTTTAATAAAGCGCTCATGGAAGTTTGGACCATAATCAGCCTGGCCAACAAATATATTGTTGCCAATGCCCCTTGGGAGCTTGCCAAAGATCCTGCCCAATCTGAAAGATTAGCCACCGTATTATATTATCTTCTCGAAACTCTGCGGTTGATCAGCCTGCCCCTTCATCCAATCATGCCGGAAACAGCCCAAAAGATGGCGGCCGTGCTCGGGGCTGATGCCAAGCCCGACATAAAGGGCCAAGGAAAATGGGGCCTTCTCCATCCCGGTACTGCCATGCAAAGCATCCCGTCTCTCTTTCCAAGGCTTGATCTCAAGAAAAACCCACCAAAGCCGGCCTCTAAACCTGTTACAGAAAAACAGCCCCATAAACCCAAAAAGCATGCACAAGGTGATCAGATAACCTTTGATGAGTTTATGAAAATCGACCTGAGGGTGGCGCACATAGTAGCTGCAGAGAAAATTCCCAAAGCCGATCGGCTCCTCAAACTCACAGTACAAGCCCCTGAAGAAAGAACAATAGTTGCCGGCATTGCGAAACATTACCAACCCCATGACCTCATTGGCGAGCAGGTCCTTATCGTTGCCAATCTCAAACCGACAAAACTGAAGGGCGTGCTGTCGCAGGGCATGGTTCTGGCGGCAAAAGACAACGATAAATTGGTCCTGGCCAGTGTACCTAACAACGTCTCTCCTGGCAGTAAAATTTCATGAAAATTGCGGAATCCGGATTCAGTAAAGAAAAATTTCTTGAAGACATTGAACAAAAAGCACCGCATTTTTCTTTTCATACCATTCGGGTCCCTGGAAAGAACAAAGAAAATTTAGGCCTTGTCCTGATCGACATAGGTATTTGTTATGAAATTAATACCATGACGGATAGCAAGGCACTTATCGAGATGGCCTGCGCCGGTCTTAATAAGGCTAAGGCGGAGGGCAAAAACAGGATCTGCCATGTTACCCATGCAACCCGAGAAGAATCATGCCACGTTACCGTTGAAGAAAAGGCAGATCTCTTTACACTTTTTGCGTCATAACAAATACCATGCAACCACAAAACCGAACGCCAATAACTCTTTGCATCAGCAGCGGCAAAGGCGGGGTGGGCAAAACCTCACTGTCGGTAAATTTTGCCTTTGCCCTTGCCCATAAATCAAAAAAGGTACTCCTTATCGATGGGGATTTAGGCTTAGCCAATATAGATGTACTGCTCGGTCTGCAGGTAAGTCATAATATTGAAGAAGCAATCAAAGGTGACAAAGCTCCCGCAAACCTCCTGGTGCCGATAGTGCCGGACCTCCATGTTCTCCCGGCCAGCTCAGGGGCGCCCCAGCTCGCTACCCTTTCCCAAGAAAAACAAAACTCTCTAAAGGGGATCCTTGATACCGTTGCTGACGGTTTCGACTTTGTAATCATCGATTCAGCTGCCGGTATCGGTGAATCCGTTCTATGGTTCAACAACTGGGCAAGGAAAAATGTCATCATTATTTCACCTGACCCGACTTCATTGACTGATGCATACGCCTTGATCAAAGTTCTCTATAAAAGAGACGGCAAAAAGATATTCTATCTTTTGATTAATAACGCCAAGAGTAAAAAAGAAGGGCTGGACATTTTCAACAAATTGAGCCTGGTGGTTGATAAGTTTCTAGGTTTTACACCAAAAATCTTCGGGGTAGTTCCCCAGGACAGCAATGTTGTCAGGGCAATCAGAAACCAAAAGCCCTTTCTTCTTCACACCCCGGAAAGCAGGGCCAGCCGCGCCGTCAAGTCACTCACCACTACTTTTTTGCAAAATTTGTAAAAAAAGCTCATTGAATTATTTGATTTATGGAACTATTCCAATATATTATAAAGTTGGCATGTTTATTTACTTAAGGCAGTTCCCATCCAGATAATCGCAGACTTGGAAGATACTGGAACACATTTTGCCAATTTGGAATCTAATTATGCCGCAATTTCTCTGGCAGAGGAAAAGGCATATTGATGAAATCGAAAAAATACGAGTTGTCTGCTACGCGGACGCGTTGACCACATCGGTTTCTTTTTATGAAGCTGGCGAGAAGTTTAGCCGGGATTTTTGAAAAGCCATTGCCAGTTCATCGATGCATTAACTTATAACTAATTGAAATTACAACGCATGCTAACCGATTTCCACCCTTTTTGCGGGAAAATCCATATTGATATTTGACTTATCCTGAGGTAATTATGTTTGTTATCAGTAATTTTTTAAATGCCCTGGCCTCCCTGGTAAATTTCGTTTTAAGTGCTTATATGTGGGTCATAATTGGCCGAGTCATTATTTCCTGGGTTAATGCTGATCCTTACAATCCCATCGTCCGGTTTATATACGATATCACCGATCCGCTGCTCCAAAGAATCCGGCGGTATATCCCAATATTTGGCGGTGGTTTAGATTTTTCGCCCATGATCCTCATTCTGGCCATTATTTTCTTAAGAAGCTTTCTTGTGCCGACCCTTCACCATTGGGCAAGAACACTTGGATAATAGAGTAATTTTTCTTCAGGCAAACCGGTTACCTTAAAGGAGACAGATCATGTCATTAACACCTCAAGATATCCAATCCCAACAGTTCAATGTTAAATTCCGTGGTTTTGATGTCGATGAAGTTGACTCATTTCTTGAAAAAGTAGCAGAGGAATTCCTATTGTTAAACACGGAAAACCAACAGCTCAAAGATAAACTGAATGAACTCAGAAATGATATTGACAGCTATAAAAGCCAGGAAAAGTCATTCCAGAAAGCGATCTTATCAGCCCAGCGAATCGCCGATGAACTGGCGGAAAAATCAAAAAAAGATGCTGATAAGCTGCGGCAAAAAACCGAGCAGGAGGTTAACGATTTACGCAACAACACGCTGCAGGAACTTGATGAAATGAGAGGAAATATTAATAAAGAAGCTGACGAACTGCGTGAAGTAGCCACCAGAGAAACCACTGAGTTCAGGGAAAAAACCGAGCAGGAACTCGCTGAACTCAAGGAAAATGCCCAAAGAGAAGCTGATGAGCTGCAGGAAAGCACCCTCGCTGAAACAAATGAATTGAGGAAAAAAACGGAAGAGGAAGCTACCGAACTGCTTGATAACGCTAAAAAGGAAGCAGCGGAACTCCTGAAAAACGCAAAAACAGAGGCCTCGGAAGCTGAGACCAATACCCGCACCAACCTTACCAGCCTCCTCCAACACGTAAGCACTTTAGAGGAAATAAAAACAGAGCTCCAAGAAAAGCTTCGTGATGTTATGCAGTCTTTTTTAGATAAACTTGACAGTGAATCCTTTTTACAGACAAAGGATGAGAGGATCGGGGAAATTGCTTCGAAGATGGAAGATGTGGAAGAGGAAATGGAGTTTGTCCCTGAAGCCCTTGTTATGACAGAAAGTGCCGAAGAAGAGATAGCCGATACTGACCAGGATCTTGATGTCCCCCTTGAGGAAATAGAACCCTCCCTAATTGTTGCTGAAGAAGAGGCATTCCCGGTGGCTGATGAAGGAGAACCTATACCAGATGAGGTTTCAGAAGAAATTTCGCTAATCGCGGATGAAGAGCCTTCACAAGCTGTTGAGGAAGAAGAGGCCCCTCAGATTGCCGATGATGAACCATCCCTGGCCATTGATGAAATTGGAGCCACTCTGGCTGCCGAGGATGAAACTCCTGTAACCTTGGATGAAATTGAGGCCACCCAGGTTGCCGATGATGAGTCCCTTACAGCCTTGGATGAAATTGAGATCCCAGTGGTTGCCGATGAAGAGCCCTCAACAAAAGAGTCCCCGGAAGACAACCTTTCAAACCTCTATGAAAAAATTGATCTGCTTGCAGATGAAGCGACGGAGTTGGCCGCTCCGCCAAATGAAGAGCTTGACCTTGACAACCTCGAGATCCCGGATATTTCACCGGAAGATTTGGAAACGGCGATCAGCGATGATTTGGGCCTTAATAGCGACGGCAATCTCCCTGACCTGGAGGGTGATATGCAGATCGAACTGGAAGACCCGCTCGATAAGAACGATGCGGATATCGATGATCTTCTCGGTGACTTGCAAAGCTTGAAAAACGAATAGAACATTTTAGTGACACAGACCTTGACTTACCTGAGAAAAGAGAAAGGCGGCACGGTTTCTCTCCTCATCTATGTGCAGCCCAAAGCATCCCGCAACAAGGTAGTGGGATTACATGATGACGCCGTAAAAATCAGCACGACAGCCCCCCCTGTTGAGGGGAAGGCCAATGCGGCCGTTATCAAAATTCTTTCCAAATTCTTCAACCTGCCAAAATCTGCAATTGCTTTACAAGCAGGCAGGGAAAGCAGAAAGAAACGGTTTTCCCTCTCCGGCATCTCACTTGCAGACGCTCAAGAAGCTATCGCGAGGCATCTCACTGACTCCTGACCACCCTTGCGGGGTGCTATTCTGATCAGATACATCCTTTAACTTTAGGCATTTTAGGCACTTCAAACTTTAGGCACTTCTTAAAAGCCCGTATTTCAGGATACGTCTTGAGATTTATACCTTCATGTATTATTCTTGCGGAATCTTTTTCACGTCATAGCAACTACGCCCTGAAACAGACAAAAACAATTTAAGGTGAGCAGATTTTTAATACTGCTCCTCCATTCTTGAACATGGTTTCATAAACAATGGCTTTGACCAAAGTCGGCATCCTATCTGATACACACCTCACCAGGCCGAATCACCTTTTTCGTGAGTTTGTCGACGCCTGTTTTTCGGATATCCCCATAATACTTCATGCTGGAGACCTTACGGATATAAGTATCTTAGAATCATTTGCCGGCAAGGAGATCCATGCAGTGCACGGCAACATGTGCAACCCCTCTTCACGCTCCACCCTTCCGTCTAAAAAGGTCATCACCCTTGGCGGATTCAGGATAGGCATCACCCACGGTCTAGGATACTCCTATAATCCCGAAGATTACCTTGTAAACGAGTTTGATACTGTTGATTGCATCGTCTATGGCCACACCCACATCCCTGTTTGCCACAAAACAGGGGATGTGCTTTTTATCAATCCAGGAAGTTTCACTGCAACAAGTCGTTATGGATCCCCGGGATCTTATGCAATCCTGGAAATCGGTAAGAACCTTAGCGGTACATTGTGTGAGGTCCCCTGCCTATGAAAACGCTCTGGACCCCGTGGCGCATGGAATATATCCTTGGCAAGCAAGAAAAGGGCTGCATTTTTGATGCTGCAGTTGATAAAAAATCCGACAAAAAAACTCTTACGGTTTACAGAGACCAGCTTGTGGTTGTCCTGCTGAACCGTTTCCCGTATGCCAATGGACATCTTCTTGTCTCCCCGGCAAGACATGTACGCGATATTTGTGATATTTCCGCCGATGAAAGCTTGGCTATTTTTCAGATGATTCAACACAGTGTGACTGTTTTACGAAAACATCTGCAGCCGGATGGTTTCAACATCGGTTTGAACCTTGACAAGGTTGCCGGAGCCGGCCTTGCCGAACATCTTCATTTTCACATTGTTCCTCGCTGGCAGGGGGATCACAATTATATGACTGTCCTTGGTGAGATCCGCACGATTCCGCAACATCTTAATAAAACCTTTGACATGCTGCTGCCCGACTTCCAGGCCTTGCACGGTAAAGATACATAAAAAAATCTCCATGAGCACCACGCCTGTAAAAATAACGCCAATGCTCCAGCAATACCTGGAGATAAAAAGCCAGCATCAGGATGCTATCCTCTTTTACCGGCTGGGGGATTTCTATGAAATGTTTTTCGACGATGCTGTCACCGCCTCCAAGGTCCTGGGCATAACCCTCACCTCACGCAGCAGCAAGAATGATGCAAACAAAATTCCCCTATGCGGGATTCCGTATCATTCTGCCTCATCCTATCTTGCCAAACTTATCAAAGCCGGATTCCGCGTGGCTATCTGTGAGCAGGTCGAAGATCCACGCACCGCAAAGGGAGTTGTCAAAAGAGAAGTTGTCCGGGTTGTCACCCCTGGCCTGGTCACAGAGGAACAATTGCTCGATGATAAAAGCAACCGGTATGTGGCCGCAGTCTGCCTGAAAGGGAAAACATGGGGCGCAAGTTTTTTTGATATTTCCACTGGAGAATTTCTTGTTGCTGAACGGCAAAAGGCTGCTGACTTGGTTGATGAAATCAACAGAATGGCACCATCGGAACTGATTGTGGCAGGTGAGAATCCTGAAACCAGCCAACAGTTACCGGAGCCTTTCAATTTCATCCTCTCTGATGCCTGCATTACCTATCGCCCGGAATCTACATTTCATCCTGAAAGCGCTCGGAGTGCACTTCTCGAACATTTCAATACTGCAAATCTTGCCGGTTTCGGTTGTGATCATATGACCGCCGGAATTTCGGCCGCCGGTGGACTTCTGCACTATATCAGTGAAACCCAAAAAACCGATCTATCCCATGTGCAAAAACTTGCTCCTCTGGAGTTTCAGGATACCCTGATGCTTGACGAAGCGTCCCGTCGCAACTTGGAACTAACCCAAACCATCATTGGCGCCAAGCGCGAGGGAACTCTTCTTGCCACCATCGATCGAACCCGAACCCCCATGGGGGCCAGACTGCTCAAAAAGAATCTCCTGTTCCCCCTTCGCCATACAGACAAAATCAACAAGCGTCTGGACACGGTTGAGCAGCTTTTCACCAACACCTCCCTGCGTGAATCCCTCCAGGAAATGCTTGCCAAGGTATATGATCTGGAACGGTTGAACAGCAGGGTGGTACTTGGAAGTGCCAATGCCAGGGATCTTACTGCCCTGAAACATTCACTCGCCCAACTTCCAGGACTCAAAAATTTGCTTGCTGAGGGTGACTCCATACTCCATGAAATCTTTCTTGCCCTAGATGTACTCGAGGACATGAAAGGCCTGCTGGAAAGCGCAATTCGAGAAGATGCCCCCGTTACCTTGCGTGATGGTGGACTCCTCAAAGAAGGGTATAATGCTGATCTTGATGCACTCCTTACCATCCTCAAAGACGGCAAGAGCCTCATTCTCAACCTTGAGGCCAAAGAGAGGCAGAATAGCGGGATTGGCAACCTCAAGGTGGGTTTCAACAAAATCTTTGGCTACTATCTGGAAGTGAGCCGGGGTCAACTGGCAAACGTGCCGGAGTACTTCATCCGCAAACAGACGCTTGTCAACGCCGAACGTTTTATCACCCCTGAATTAAAAGAGTTTGAAAACAAGGTGGCAGGAGCGCAGGAAAAAAGACTTGAGCTCGAATATCAGCTGTTCTGTGAAATCCGATTGCAAATAGCCACCCAGAGCAGCCGTATCCTGAAAACTGCCGAGTGTATCGCCTGGATTGACTATTATGCAAGCCTTGCCGAAACAGCCAGAAAAAACAGATATGTAAAGCCCGCCGTGAACAATGACGAATCAATTATCATTAAAGAAGGACGCCACCCGGTTATAGAACAAAGTCTGCCGCCGGGACGCTTTGTCCCGAATGATATCCACCTTAACCAAACAAGCGAGGAGGTCCTGATCATCACCGGGCCCAACATGGCAGGCAAGTCTACCGTGCTCAGGCAAACCGCCTTGATTGTCCTGCTCGCCCAGATGGGCAGTTTCGTGCCGGCAGAGGAAGCGACAATCGGTATTGTTGACCGAATTTTCACCAGGGTTGGCGCCATGGACAACCTGCGCATGGCCCAATCCACTTTCATGGTGGAAATGAATGAAACCGCAAATATCCTCAATAATGCCACGGAAAAAAGCCTGGTTATCCTGGATGAAATCGGACGTGGCACCAGCACTTTCGACGGCCTTGCCATAGCATGGTCGGTGGCTGAAGATCTGGTCAACCGAAACGGCAAAGGCGTCAAGACCATCTTTGCCACCCATTATCATGAACTCACAGAACTTGCCGCCACTTCCGACCGGGTGAAAAACTTTAATATTGCCGTGCGGGAATGGAATGATTCCATTATTTTTCTCCACAAATTAATGCCTGGCGGGACAAATCGAAGCTACGGCATTCAAGTGGCGGCCCTGGCCGGCGTCCCACCGCGGGTTGTCGCCCGAGCCAAGGAGTTGCTCCGAAATATTGAATCAGGCGAATTCAATCTGGAGGGACAACCCCGTATAGTACCTAAAGGGAAAAGCAAGCTTTCCCATCCCAGCCAACTGAACCTTTTTGCCCAAGGAGATGATCCCCTGAGGAAAAAACTCGCCCGTCTACAACCGGAAAGAATAACCCCTCTCGAAGCTCTTTCTTTACTCTATGAATTAAAAGGATTAAATTAAGTTTAACTTTTTAGTATTCTTAGGTATTGTTAGTTAATAACTTCTTTTAGGGAAAAAGTAGAAAAAAGACTCTATTGCACTGTATGCTAAAAAAAATCTTTCGCAAACCCTGGTTTCTTTTCTTTCTTCTTATACTCTTCATTCCGCTTTCGAGCCACGGCTCCCTTACCCCTTCTGATATTGCCAATAAAAAATACCGCCAGGCATATGCCTATTACAATAATCTGGTGCGCGACACGTCCAAAGCGAAGATTCGCAAGAATTGGCTTAAAGGAATTCAGCTTTTCCAAAAAATCTATCGAGCAGATCCGGATAATGACATTGCCCCGTCCTGCCTTTTCATGCTCGGCCGCATATATTATGACATGTACCGTTGGTCCGGCAATCCCTTGGACATAGATGAATCCATCGCCTATTACGAAGATGTAGCGAGCATTTTTTCCAAGCACCGGCTGGCGGATGACGCGCTTTACGCAGTCGGCAGAATAATTCTCTCCGACAAAAACGACCCGGAAAGGGCCGCACGAATCTTTGCAAAAGTCGCAGCTGTTTACCCGGACAGCGATATGGCTCCAACTGCAGCTGGTCAACTCAAAAAAATAAAAGGCAGTAAGCAGTCCCAATCTGAGGACAAATCCGCAATAATTATTGCAGATACACCTGGCAAAAAATCAGTGCAGGGGGTAAAGACCACGCTTCTTCCCATCCGCTACTGGTCTTCCCCGGACCACACCCGTGTCGTCCTTGAAACCACGGGTCCGGTCAGTTATAAAGAACATATTTTAAAAAAATCATCCTCTTTACCGCGCCGCTTGTTTCTCGATCTCCAAAAGTGTACCGTCCCTAAAAACGTACACGATGTTATTCCGGTCAAGGACGGTCTCCTCAAGCAGATACGCAGCGGACAGCATAACAGTGAAGATGCTCGTGTGGTCCTCGATATTCAGTCCATTTCCGACTATAAGATTTTCAGTCTCAAGGCTCCCTATCGGGTGGTCATCGATGTATTCGGTGAAAAAGGAGAACCCTGGCAAGCCGCAAATGTATCAAAAACATCGGTGCCGAGCCTTCCACAACAACTTGGGCTTGGCGTCAGGAAAATCGTCATCGATCCCGGCCATGGGGGTAAAGATACCGGTGCCATTGGCCCACATGGTTTGAAAGAAAAGGATGTTGTCCTTAAGATTGCCAAAAGCCTGGCAAAAACCCTTAAAAACGAATGCGGCTATCAGGTTGTTTTGACCCGAAAACGGGATGTGTTCGTCCCCCTGGAAAAACGCACATACATTGCCAACGACAGCAATGCCGACCTCTTTTTTTCCATCCACGTCAATGCCGCTCCCTCTAAAAAAGTGCGGGGCATAGAAACGTATTATCTTGATCTTACCGACGACCCGGAAAACATGAAGGTGGCGGCCCGTGAAAATGCTTCATCAACTGCGAATCTCAGTGATTTGCAGGCCATTCTCAGTGACCTCATTCAGAACACCAAGCTGAATGAATCCGCTAAACTGGCTGAAGTTGTCCAGGCCAATCTGGTAAAAGGATTGAGCAATAAATACCGGGGCATCAATAACCTGGGAGTCAAGCGGGCGCCGTTTATTGTCCTTACCAGAGCCCAGATGCCGGCAGTCCTTGCGGAAGTTGCTTTTATTTCCAATCCGCGCGAAGAAAAGATGCTCAAAAATGATGCATTTCTTTCAGATATTGCCGTTCATATGGCGAAAAGCATTACCCAATATGCCTCTGAACTCAACCTTGCCTACCTGAATATTTCAAATAACAGACAATAATATAAAAAAAGCCCCCGGTCCAAATTTCTCCGGGGGCTTGCATTCCGTTGGTTTGTAGTTTGTAATTTTACTGTTCTTCCGTTTCCTCCACCCGCCCTTCTTTCAAATCATTACCTTCTAAATATCGCCTTATTGATTCGGCAGCCTCTTTCCCTTGAAAAACGGCTTTTGCTACGGTCTGCGGTCCGAGAACACCGTCACCTCCTGCAAATACCCAAGGCACAGAGGTCTGCATTGTCACAGGGTCTACCTCGTAAGTGCCCCAGCGTGACATGTCAAAGGTCGTGCCGGTGTTGGCGGTGTCATCCACATCCTGGCTGATGGCAGGGATGATCGCCTCCGCCTCAATCATAAAGTTGGAACCAGGAACAGGAACCGGGCGGCAACGTCCTGAAGAATCGCATTCCCCAAGCTCCATGCGGATGCATTCTATCTTGGTAAGTTTCCCATTATGGCCGTGGACTTTTTCAGGGGCGGCCAGCATTTCGATCTTGACGCCCTCTTCTTCCAGGTGATGCACCTCCGCCTGGGAGGCCGGCATCTCCGCCTTTGTCCGACGATAGAGGATAAACACCTTGTCCGAGCCGGTTCGAAGTGCTGTGCGTGCACAGTCAATGGCAACATTGCCGCCGCCGACCACGACAATATTACTGCCTAAATTCAGATTTTCACCGAGATTCACCCTGCGGAGATAATCCACCCCATGAATCACTCCTTCCAGTTCCTCGCCATCAACGCCAAGTTTTCGGCTCTTATGGGCGCCAATCCCGATAAAAACAGCGGAAAATCCTTCTTCCTTGAGCTGCGCCAAGGTCTTGTCTTTGCCGATTACTATATTGTTGACGATTTCAACCCCGCAGTTTTTCAGGGCTTCGAACTCTGCATCAATGATAGGCCGGGGCAGCCTGTAGGCCGGAATGCCCACCGCCATCATGCCCCCGAAAATGGGAAGACTCTCAAATATTGTGCACGGGTAACCGGCATGCGCTAAACAGAAGGCAGCGGTCATGCCTGCCGGACCGGACCCGACAATAGCCACCTTCTTGTCCTTGGGCAGAGCGCACGGCTTTAGGAGGTTCTTGTTGTTGGCAACCATCCAGTCCACAATGTAGCGCTCAAGCATACCAATTGCGACAGATTCTCCCTTTATGCCCCGGATGCATGCGCCCTCACACTGGAACTCATGCGGACAGACTCTGGAACAGATAGCCGGCAGGGAGTTGGTTTCCCTGTCCGCCCAATAGGCCTCCTCGATTTTCCCCTCCCGGAGCAATGAAATAAACCGGGGAATATCATTATGAATCGGGCAACCTATCCGGCATTTTGGTTTTTTACATTGCAGGCATCGTTCCGCCTCTAGGATTGCTGTTTCATGATCAAAACCGGAAACTACTTCATTGAAATTAGTAATCCGCTCGGCAGCAGGCAACTCGGCGGGATAGTGCCGCTTAATTTTCATTCTCTCTTTCTTGTTCATTACTACCTCCTACTATTGCAAAATCTTATGATAAATTCCTGAGCACGATATGTTTTCGCAAAGATATCTCAAGGGATGAAAAATCCGGTCCGAGCAACAATTTTGGTTAACAAAATGTTTAGAATAATATGTTTTTCAAGAGATTTCATGAAATATTTTTTCATTTCGACTTCCTGCCATTCCTTCCTTTTTCATGGGCACAACGACTCCTTTCATCTTTAGTTAGTACTAACCAATAAGCATGTGCGAAGAACAGTTTCTGATAGATTAACCGGAGGTATTTTGCTACAATGAAATGAAAGTTAACTATTCAATTTTTAATCATTTATTTACCGTAACTTCATTAGCATACTCTTTTTTCTCTTTCTCGATGGGTCACGCCTATGAAAGCTGAGTTCATCAATCCTTTTTTAAGTTCAACAAAAAATGTCATTGAAACCATGGCCCAGACCAAGGTTTCCGCCCAAAAGCCCAAGCTCAAGGAAGGCAAGACAACATATGGAGAAATAACCGGCATTATCGGGATGGTCTCTGATACTATCTCCGGTTGCATGGTTGTCAGCTTTTCTGAAAAATGCATACTGAAAATAGTTGCCAATATGCTGATGGATGAGCCTAAGAAAAAAATCGATCCTGAAATAGTTGATGCTGTGGGCGAACTGACGAACATGATTTGCGGCGGCGCAAAAGCGCAACTTTCAAAACTAGATCACAAATTCGAACTGGCAACACCGACAATGGTCGCCGGTAAAGGTGTTGATATTTCTTTTTACTCAGATGCCCCAACCATAGTCATCCCTTTTACGACTGATAACGGCGATTTTGTTGTGGAAGCCAACCTGGGGGAAAGGAAATAATTTTTTTCTGTTGATTTTTGATTTGTCTGTCATTTCGAACGAACGTGAGAAATCTTTTCCTGGGGCAGGAAGATTTCTCGCTGTGCTCGAAATGACAAGGAATTCTGAAGCACGAATAAAAAAATAGCTGAGTTCCAATGGTAATCAGGATTTGATACCAAGTTGCATTCAAAGAGGTAACAAGGCGGCAAGGGAGGAGGCTCTTGAGGTCCGCCGCGGCGGATCGAGGAAGCCAACGCCGCAGCCAACAAAGTTAGAATTTGAATGCGACTTGGTATGAAATATAAGGCGACGGAAAAAACCGGTCAAGGATATAAAACTTCAGGGCCTAAACTTTAAACATGGAGCTGGGGCCTTTCTTCAATAAATAAAAAAACCGCCCAACTAATGCTGGGCGGTTTGGTAAATCAAGTAGCTTTTGAATTTTTATTTTTCGCTTTTTGCCGCTTTCAATCTGGCGAGCGATCTCTGCAATGCTGCTTCCGCTCTGGCAACATTGATTTTTTCCCTCTGCTGCTGGGCCAGGGCAAGCCTTTTTTCGGCCCGTTCTTTTGCCCGCAAAGCCCGGTCAACATCAATTTCAGTGCCCCTGTCCGCAGCTTCGACCAGGAATGTAATTTTATTGTTTGAAACCTCGCAAAATCCACCGCTCATCATGAAAGGCTGTTCCTGATTATCTTTTTTGTAGATAAGAACACCGGTCTTAATCGTACTCAGCATGGGGGCGTGATTGGCAAGGACTCCAAACTCACCGGCATAACCGGGTGCGGTGACAATGTCCACCGACTCGCTCACAACGGCACCCTTTGGCGTCACAACTTCCAATTGTATCTTTTCAGCCATTTATGGATCCTCGAAACAGTAATTTTTTCAGGATAAGGCCGAAAAAAAGGACCCTATTCCTGGAATAGTGCTTTTGGTATTATGCCGCTTTTTCCTTTGCAGCTTTTTCAACAGCTTCTTCTATTGTTCCGACCATATAGAATGCGGATTCCGGCAGCTCGTCATGTTTGCCTTCAAGAATTTCCTTGAAACCGCGGACCGTATCGGCAACTTTGACATAGGCGCCCTTCATCCCGGTAAAAACCTCGGCAACATGGAAGGGCTGGGAGAGGAAGCGCTGTATCTTCCTGGCACGGGTAACCGTCACCTGGTCTTCATCCGACAACTCGTCCATACCCAGAATGGCGATAATGTCCTGCAGGTCTTTGTATTTCTGCAGGGTCTGCTGGGCACCGCGGGCCGTTAAATAATGATCTGCACCCAGGACATTGGGATCAAGGATTCTCGATGTTGAATCGAGAGGATCGACCGCGGGATAGATGCCCAACTCGGCAATCTGCCTTGAAAGAACAACGGTTCCGTCAAGATGCGCGAATGTTGTAGCGGGCGCCGGGTCGGTCAAGTCGTCCGCAGGTACGTATACGCACTGGACAGCGGTAATTGATCCCTTGGTTGTTGAGGTGATGCGCTCCTGCAATTCACCAAGGTCGGTTCCCAGGGTAGGCTGATAACCAACCGCAGAAGGAATACGGCCGAGAAGGGCCGAAACCTCGGAACCTGCCTGGGTAAAACGGAAAATATTATCGACAAATAAGAGCACGTCCTGGCCTTCCTCATCACGGAAATACTCAGCAGCGCTCAGACCGGTAAGGCCGACCCTGGCTCGGGCTCCGGGAGGCTCCGTCATCTGCCCATAAACCAAAGCCGCTTTAGGAAGAACACCTGAATCCTTCATCTCATGGTAGAGGTCGTTTCCTTCGCGGGTGCGTTCACCAACGCCGCAGAACACCGAAATACCACCATGGTGCATGGCGATATTGTTAACCATTTCCATCATGATAACGGTCTTGCCGCAGCCGGCGCCGCCGAACAACCCCATCTTGCCGCCGCGTGGAAAGGGGACCAGCAGGTCGATAACCTTGATGCCGGTCTCAAGAACATTTACCTCGGTATCTTGATCGGTAAAGGCCGGGGCTGCTTTGTGGATGGGCCTGTACTTATCGGAAGTAATCGGACCGAGTCCATCAACCGGACGGCCGACAACGTTCATGATGCGGCCGAGGGCCGGCGCTCCGCAAGGAATCTCAATGGGCTTGCCGGTGTCTTTCGCTTCCTGACCGCGGACAAGGCCGTCGGTCTGGTCCATGGCGATGCAGCGGACAACATTATCCCCCAGATGCTGGGCAACCTCAATAACAAGGTTGTCAGCTTCGTCGTTGATACCCTTATTGGAAACCAAAAGGCTGTTCATAATGGCAGGCAATTGACCCGGCTCGAACTCGACGTCAACTACCGGACCGATAACCTGGACTATTTTTCCTACATTCCCAGCTGTGTTTTCTGCACTCATTGGCTTCACGCCTCCTCAGCAATTATTTATAAACAGGTAGATGTTTTTCAATCAATCAATTATCCTTTCAAGGCCTCTGCGCCGCCGACTATATCCATAAGCTCTGATGTAATGCCGGCCTGCCTTGCCTTGTTATAAATCAGGGTCAGGCTGTCTATCATATCCTTACATGCATTGGTGGCATTATCCATGGCGGTCATGCGGGCGGCATGCTCGCTTGCCCCGACTTCCAGCATGGCGTGATATACCATGACATTCAGATAGAGAGGCAACAGAACTTCCATGATTTCGCCCGGACTCGGCTCATAGATATAATCCCCGCCGGCGCCGCCTGAAGCTTCCCCCTCTGGACCAGCGATCGGCCTTACCGGTAGGAGTGGTTCTTGATTGGGCCTTTGCACCGCAACGGAAAAAAACTTGCCGTAGACAATATGGACCTCGTCGGCATCGCCGGAGAGAAAATTTGCCGCAACATCCTGGGCAATGGCACGGGCGTTAAACATTTGAAAGGTTCCCATAATATCAGAATACTGCTGGCGAACCTTGCCGGTTTTCCGGAAATACCGCGCACCTTTTTTGCCAACGCAAACCAGAGAAACTTTCTTGCCCTCTCGCTCGTATTGGGCTATGAGCTTCTCGGTCATCTTATTAATATTGGCGTTAAAACTGCCGCACAAACCGCGGTCTGAGGTAACAACAATCAACTCAACCGCCTTGACTTCACGCGCTTCCATGAGCGGGAACTGGCCGGCATCCATATTGGCCGAAAGATTGCCCATGGCCTCGTTGAATTTTGCAGTATACGGCCGGAAGTCTTCCATTTTCTGTTGGGCCCCGCGCAGTTTGGCGGCCGCCACCATATTCATGGCCTTGGTGATCTGTGAAGTCTTCTTCACCCCGCCGATTTGGTTTTGGACATCTTTTAGACTAGCCATCAGAGTTTACCCTTTCTTAGAAAAGTCTTAATTAGAGGCCCTTTGCAGCCTTGAATGATTCACCGAATTCCTCGATGGTCTTCTTCATGCGCCCTTCAAGATCCGCATCGATTTCCTCTTTTTCCCGCAACGTATCGAAAATGCCGGGATCATTGGCCTCAATATGGGCATACAGTTCCTTCTCATAATCGGCCAGAGTGTTTACCGGCAGCTTATCAAGGTATCCTTTAGTACCGGCAAAAAGAATACTCACCTGTTTTTCCATGGGCAGCGGCTGGTATTGCGGCTGTTTCAATATCTCAACCAGTCTTTCACCCCTGGTAAGCTGGGCCTGGGTGGCGGCATCCAGGTCTGAACCGAAGCCGGCAAAGGCTGCCAGTTCACGGTACTGGGCAAGATCAAGACGAAGGGTACCGGCCACCTGTTTCATGGCTTTTACCTGGGCCGCGCCGCCAACCCGGGAGACCGAGAGGCCGACGTTGATCGCCGGACGCACACCGGCAAAAAACAGGTTGGGCTCCAGATAGACCTGTCCGTCGGTAATGGAAATAACGTTTGTGGGAATATATGCCGAAACGTCGCCTGCCTGCGTCTCAATGATGGGCAGAGCAGTGAGGGACCCGGCACCAAACTCATCGCTTACCTTGGCAGAACGCTCGAGCAAGCGGGAATGGTTGAAGAAAATATCGCCCGGAAACGCCTCGCGTCCGGGAGGACGACGAAGCAGCAGAGAAAGCTGGCGGTAGGCCACCGCCTGTTTGGACAGATCGTCATAAATAATCAGGGCGTGCTGACCATTATCTCGGAAATACTCGCCCATGGTGCAACCGGCAAATGCGGCAACATACTGCATCGGGGCCGGATCGGACGCACAGGCCGCAACCACGGTGGTGTAATCCATGGCGCCGTGTTTGCGAAGGTTTTCGACCACCAGGGCGACGGTGGATTTTTTCTGACCAATGGCAACATAAATACAATGAACATCCGTTTCTTTCTGGGCGATGATCGCGTCAACGCAGAGGGCGGTCTTACCGATCTGGCGGTCACCGATGATAAGCTCACGCTGCCCCTTGCCAACCGGGGTCATGGCGTCAACCGCTTTGGCGCCCGTATAGCAGGGTTGATGCACACCCTTTCTGGCGATAACGCCAGGCGCAATCACTTCGATTTTCGAAGAGAGCTTGGCATTGATCGGGCCTTGACCGTCAATGGGACTGCCGGTGGCATCAACTACCCTCCCTTCCATTTCCGGACCAACCGGAACTTCGGCAATTTTGCCGGTCCGTTTCACGGTATCACCTTCCTTGATGTGCTCAACATCACCAAGAACGGCGCAACCGACGTTGTCCTCTTCCAGGTTCAATGCCAATCCGAGAATGCCACCCGGGAACTCCAAGAGCTCCATAGCCATGCAATTCTCAACTCCGTGAACACGTGCAATACCGTCACCAACAGAGATTATAGTACCAGTTTCACTCAGATCAACTTTAGCTTCGTAATCCTTGATCTGCCCCTTGATAATTTGACTGATTTCTTCGGCTTTTATCTGCATTGGCTATTCACTCCCCTTTATGGATTCTTTTAAACCCGCGAGTTGCGTTCTTATACTCCCGTCCAGCACCAAGTCACCTACCTTGGCAACAATGCCCCCTATGATAGAAGGATCGACCTCTGTTGTCACAACCACCTGCTTGCCGGTCAATTTTTCCAGCGTTGCCTGGATCTTTGCCTTTAAATCTACGGACAATTCGGCAGCTGCCACGACGACCCCCTGACAAACATTTCGGTCTGTGTCTACCATTGCCTGAAATACTTCGGCAATTTCCGGAACAACGTCAGCCCGTTTTTTCTGTACTAATAGGCTCAAGAAATTGGTCATTACCTGGGAGGCTTTGAGTTCTTTCGCCAGATGTTCCATCACCTTGGCCCTGACATCGAGGGGATACATGGGATTGGTCAGTGCATCCACAACTTCAGGAACCGTGGCATATAGCTCTGAAAGTTCGGTCAATGCCTGCCCCAACCCATCGAGGGTCCCATCTTCCTTGCCAACGGCAAACAATGCCTTGGCATATCTTTTTGCTATGACTGTATTTCTCACTGTAAAGCCCCCACCTTATCAAGGTAATTATTCACCAACTTCACCTGATCGGACTCTTGGAGATTTGCGCCGATGAGTTCCTCTGCCATCTTGGCAGCCTGTTCAGCAATATCCTCACGCAGATTTCTCTTGGCTTCGGCCAACTCATGAACCACAGCCATTTCAGCCTGCCGCCTGATATCATTTGCCGCCCGGGCAGCATCATCAATAATTTTCTGTTTCTCACTCTCACCCTGGGCCACGGCAGCTTCTATGATCCGATTCACCTCAGCATCAATGGTAGCAAGCTTGGCTTCATATTCCTTATATTTCTGCTCAGCTTCAGACTTTTGAGCATCGAGTTCCTCAAACTGTTCTTTTATGGCCTGCCTTCTGCTGCTCAGTCCATTGGCAACCGGCTTCTTGAGCGCCCATACCAAAATTATGGCAAGGCCTGTAAAATTAAGCACCCGATAGAGGAGATCCCATAATTTTTCCGTTGATAATGAACCCTGTTCTCCGCCTCCACTTGCATAAACAACGGATGCCATTGCAACAATGGTGAGGGCAAGAAAAGCAGCGACACCGACTTTAGAAACCACCTTTTTTGCTTCCAGCATTTTATAAAGCCCTCCCCAGCACTTTGGCCGCCATCTCGTTTGCAAATCCTTCAACCTGCCCTTTCAATTCCTGCTGGGCCCCGGTAAATTGCTGTTGAATCTGGCCCAGTTGCTCGCCTTTAGAAGCATCAGACTCCTGCCTCACTTGGGCGAGTGATTCCGCCGCAGTCGATTGCGCAGCACCTCTGACCGTTTCCATTTCAGCCTTTGCCTTCACTCTGGCCTCTTTAATTTTCTGATCAAATTCTTCCAGCCTCTGCGCTGCGTTTTTGTCGAATGTTTCGACATCATCATGCAGTGAAGCGATTCTTTTTTCCCGCTCAAGCAAGGCGGTTCGGACAGGCTTGTATAAAACAGCATTCATTATCATCATTAAAATAATGATATTGATAATTTGAATCGGCATGGTGATGTCTATTTCAATCATGGCGCAGCTCCCTTTTGTCTCTTTGCCGAAAAAAATGAATGACCCTTCATTTATTACAAAATGCTATTAATAGATTCTTTTTGGCCTGTCAACATTTTTATACAATAACTTTAATGATTTTTCTGAAAGCAATTGAAATGGGTTTTTCAGATTCAAAAGGTCTGGGCAGTTATACAATCAACACAACTGAACCACGCCTCATTCCCCATGGACCCCATCGATTATCTGATAGGCAGCATCCAGAGCCTTGGTCAAATTTTCAACTTTTGGCCCTCCGGCCTGCGCCATATCTGGACGGCCGCCGCCGCTGCCGCCCAGATATTCAGCCAGCTCTTTAACAATGCGGCCGGCATGGAATGTATCAGTAAGGTCCTTGCTGACAATGGCCAGCAATGCTGCCTTTTTTTGATAGATGCCGCCAAGCACCGCGACCCCGGAACCAAGTCTGTCCCGGACCCGGTCGCCCACTTCCCGTAGTGTTTTCGGAGAATCAAGGGGCACAGTTGCAGCGATCACTTTGATGTTATTGATTGTTCTGGCATTATTGAGCATGCTGTCAAGATCCGATGTGGAAAGTTTGGCGTTGAGGCGGCTCACCTCCCTTTCAAGCTCTTTCTGCATGGACACCAGCTTGGTGGTTTTTGTCAGCAGTTCATCGGAGCTAGTTTTCAGGAGACCGGCCAAATCATACAACGTATCCTCGGCCTGCTGGAACCTGGCAAAGGCATCAGGTCCCGTTATTGCTTCAATGCGGCGGACCCCGGCGGCAATGCCTGTCTCATAAATTATTTTAAAAAGGCCGATCTCACCGGTTGTGCCGACATGGGTACCGCCGCACAGCTCTTTACTGAGAGTACCCACGGTAACAACGCGCACAGTTTTCCCATATTTTTCACCAAACAAGGCCACGGCCCCGCTTTTCTGTGCCTCAGCCCGGGCCAGCAACTCTGTTCCTACGGCAATGTTGGCACGAACAGTGTCGTTTACCTGCTGTTCCACTTTTTTCATCTCTTCTCGGGTAAGTGGCGAGAAATGGGTAAAGTCAAAGCGGAGCCGTTCAGGCTCAACCAGGGAGCCTGACTGGCTCACGTGTTCGCCGAGCACTGATCTCAAGGCGGCCTGCAGCAGATGGGTGGCAGTATGGTTGTTTGCTATTCGCTGCCGCCTGCCCTCTACGACCCGCAAATCCACGCCATCGCCAACTGCGAGAGTTCCGTCAATAATAACTGCTTTGTGGAGAATGACATTGTCTCCCATAATCGAGGTATCCTCAACCTGGGCCGTACCGTTTGGTCCGATAATTTCGCCCTGGTCGCCGATTTGTCCGCCTGCCTCGCCGTAGAAGGGCGTTTCCAGACAGACAATCAAGGCTGCATCGCCCTGTTCGCATTGCTGCACGCTTTCTTTGCCATTCCTCAGCAAGGCTGAAATCGTGGAGGAAGCCTTTCTGGTGGTGTATCCGACAAAATTTGTTTTTGCTAATTTCTGCAACAGGGCCTGAACATCAGGGGGCATTTCGCTGAGCCCCTCTCCTTTCCAGGATCTCTTGGACTGCTCTCTTTGTATTTCCATGGCAGCGGCATACCCGGGTTCATCCAAGTCCAGTCCTTCTTCCAGTGCGGTATCACGGACTATATCCACCGGGAAACCATAGGTATCATACAACTTGAAGATAAAGGCGCCGTTGACCAATTTTTCGCCTGCTGCCGTGAGCCGGTCAATTTCCTCGCCAAGGATTGCCAGGCCGAAGTCCAGGGTTTCAAAAAACCGCTCTTCTTCGTGGAGAACCACCTTGGCAAGCAACTGCCTGGCCTCGGCAAGATGAGGATAGGCATCGTGCATCATTTCAACAACGTGCAGAGAAACCTGGGAGAGAAACGGCCCGGAAATTCCCAATGTCCTGCCGTATCTGATGGCGCGGCGCATGACCCTCCTGAGCACATAGCCCCGCCCTTCATTGGAGGGCAACACCCCGTCGGCAACCAGGAAGGCCGCGGTTCTGCTATGGTCGGCAATGACCCGCATGGCAGTGTCTGTTTTTGAATCTTTCCCGTATTTTTTGCCGGCAATGGCTGCAATTTTTGCAATAATGGGACTGAAAAGGTCCGAGTCAAAATTGTTGTATTTTCCTTGCACCACGGCAGCGATACGCTCAAGGCCCATGCCGGTGTCGATACTGGGTTTGGGCAACGATGTCAATTGGCCGGTTTCGTCCCGGTAAAATTGCATAAAAACAAGATTCCACAGCTCAAGATAGCGGTCACAATCGCATCCGGCCTTACAATCAGGAGTTTGGCAGCCCACTTCAGGACCCTGGTCAATCAGAATTTCCGAACACGGCCCGCAAGGTCCGGTATCGCCCATGGCCCAAAAGTTGTCCTTTTCTCCCAGCCTGACAATGCGTCCTTCAGGCAGCCCCTCAACTTTTTCCCAGAGAGAATAGGCCTCATCATCCTCTTCAAAAACAGAAACCCACAATTTTTCCTTGGGAAGACCGAGAACGCGGGTGAGAAAATCCCAGGCATACTGGACAGCCTCTTCTTTGAAGTAATCGCCAAAGGAAAAATTGCCGAGCATTTCGAAAAAAGTATGATGACGGGCCGTGTACCCGACATTTTCCAGGTCATTGTGCTTGCCGCCGGCCCGCACGCAACACTGTGATGTAGCGGCCCGCACGTAATCCCGTTTTTCCTCCCCCATGAAAACCCTTTTGAACTGCACCATCCCCGCATTTGTAAAAAGAAGAGTGGGATCGTCATGGGGCACCAGCGGCGAACTCTCAACTATGGTATGGTCGTGGTCGGCAAAATAGTGCAGAAATTTTCTGCGAATCTCGTTTCCAGTCATCATCAAATCCTGTTGGCAAAAACCTGTGGTTGAAAGTAGAAGACCTGATCCAGAGGATCAGGTCGGGTTAGACGAGAAGTGCCTAAAGTTAAAGGAAATATCTGATCGAAAATGAACCTGCAAGGGGGCAACCTTCTTTTCCACGACTTGATAGTTTTACCCCAAAAAAGACCATACAAGAGGGCATAAATATCATAACTTTAGGCACTTTAGGCACTTCAACCCATAGGCACTTCTATTCTCAGGCAGTCTTCTGCTCCACCTCAGGGTGCTCTGTGATAAGACCATAACCCAATCGCACCTTCCTGTCTATTTCCTGGACCATTTCCGGGTGATCTTTCAAAAAGCTCTTGGCATTTTCGCGACCCTGGCCGATCCTCTCGCCGCCATAGGAAAACCAGGCGCCGCTTTTTTCAATAATATCAAGGGACACACCAAGATCAAGCAAATCACCGACCTTGGAAATACCTTCTCCGTAGATAATATCGAACTCGGCAATTTTAAACGGCGGAGCAACTTTGTTCTTCACTATTTTCACTTTTGTTCTGGTGCCGACCACTTCCTGGGCGTCTTTGATGGCTGCCAGCTTTCTTATGTCTACCCGCATGGAACTATAGAATTTCAAGGCATTGCCGCCGGTTGTCGTCTCCGGGTTGCCGAACATCACGCCAATTTTCATGCGGATCTGGTTGATAAAAATCAGGGCCGTATTAGTCCTGTTCAGCACCCCGGTTAGTTTGCGCATGGTCTGCGACATGAGGCGGGCCTGCAGACCCATATGAGCGTCGCCTATATTACCATCAATCTCGGCTTTCGGCACTAGAGCGGCAACTGAATCAATAACAATAACATCCACGGCGCCGCTCCTGATCAGGATCTCGGCAATTTCCAGGGCCTGCTCACCAAAATCGGGCTGCGAAACCAGAAGATCATCGACATTGACGCCCAGTCTGCCGGCGTAATTTATATCCAAGGCATGTTCAGCGTCAATAAACGCCGCAACACCACCCAGCTTCTGGGCCTCGGCAATGACATGCAAAGCCAGCGTGGTCTTGCCGGATGATTCAGGGCCGTATATTTCCGTAACCCTGCCGCGGGGGACACCACCCACCCCGGTGGCGATATCAAAGCTCAAGGTTCCGGTGGGGATGACGGGAATCGCTTCCCTTTCATCGCTGCCGAGGCGCATAATGGAGCCCTTGCCAAATTGTTTGTGAATCTGAAAAATTGCCGAATCGAGCGTTTTCGCTTTGCCATCGGAGACGGTCATGGCATATCTCCCTTGTAGAGTTTTATCTATTGTTCAACGTGTCGGTTTTGTGCAAGTGCTTGTCGTTGTGTTTATCAGCAGAAGTTGGAATTCAGAATCCCGAATTGAGCAAGCATGAACGGTTGACAGACTCCCAAAAACTATGCATTCACCACAGAGATGACGGAGTTCACAGAGTTACCTGCTTCAAGGGATACGGTTTAATTCTGTACCTGCCACATTCCACTTTTTGATTCCTGACGAAATACCATGGTCTGTATATCCTTACAACAGAAAATCTTATCTGATTACCATCAAACTTCAGCCTTTTTGATAGAGTGGTTGCGATTTTTTCTGTCATTTCGAACGAATGTGAGAAATCGTATCTCCGGAGTTGAAGATTTCTCCCGTTGGTCGAAATGACAACCTTAATTATTTAATCCATAAATCAAGAGATTACAAAGCCCCGCCAAATTAATTGAAAATCAGTGGTAATCAGAAAATCTTATGGCCGAGAGTTAAGGACACTGAGCAACTCTCTCCGCAGCAGATCAAGGGCGGAAAAAGTGGTTATTTCCTGGATCTGCCAACGATCCCCCGAAAAATTGTACAGAAAATCCCTGTTTTTGTCTGGTGTTGACAGCCCAATATAGACGGTGCCCACCGGTTTTTCCCAGGAGCCTCCGGTTGGTCCGGCTATCCCGGTTACGGACACACCGAAGTTCGCACTGGAAAGTTTGCGCACCCCCTCAGCCATGGCCCGAGCAGTTTGCGCGCTCACGGCGCCATGTTCTTTTAATATCAGGGCATCGACCCCCAGGATGCTCTCTTTCAAATAATTACTGTAGGCGACCACTCCTCCGACAAAGTAACTGGAACTTCCAGGTATTTTTGTAATTTTGTGGGAAACCAATCCGCCGGAACAGGACTCAGCGACGGCCACGGTTTTTTTCTGGGCAACAAGCAGCCGGCCAATGACCATTTCCATGGAATCATCATCCGATCCATAGATATAATGGTCAAGAATATCTTTGAGTTCAGCATCTACTCGTTTGAAGGTTTGCTCTATTTCCTGCCTTTCCCGGCTTAAAACAGTGAGGCTTACGTGCACTTCAGGAAAAACCGGATAATACCCTATGCGGATGTTTTGCTCCAGGGCTTCCAACTCCGCCAGTTTTTTATTGATTTCCGTCTCAGGCAATCCGAAAACCTTATAGACTTTCTGTTTAACCTGCCGGAGACCCTTGTCTTTCAGGGATGCCAGGTACGGTATCACCCGGTCGACAAGGAGTTCCTTCATTTCATGGGGCACTCCGGGAAGCAAAAAAATAGGCTTGCCTTCATGAACCAAAAAATACCCCGCCATCCTGGCTTCAGGCTTCAAAAGTTCCGCACCCTCAGGAAGCCAGGCAAGTTTTTCCAAATTCGGCAAAGCAGAGTTTGCTGTTTGCGAATTCTTCCCTTTGTCGATAACTGGTTTTGGTGTTTGCTTGGTGCCGCCCGGGTCTATTCTATGAGAAATCTTTGCAAAGATTTCAGGATAAAAAATCACCGTCCTGCCAAGAGCTGAAGCCACAGCCTCATTGGTCATATCATCACTGGTTGCGCCCAGGCCGCCGGTTAGGATGACGAAGTCCGCGCGGTCCAAGGCTTTTTGCAGGGCGGTGCAGATAATCTCGGGAGAATCCCCAATGGTTGACATGGAGACTATCTCATGGCCTACCGCAAAAAGCTGACTGGCAGCAAAATAGCTGGTGGAATTCAATATCCTTCCAGAGGTCAGCTCATCGCCTATTGCGATTATCTCACCAATCATATCGTAATCTTCCCCTTCCCGGCTTCAGGACTGCATCTCCCCGTGCACCTTCACCTATTACACCGCCCCTAAAGTCATTGCCCAAAACAAAATAGTACCTGATTACCACTAAAACTCAGCTATTTTTTTCCAGTTTTAGAACCTCTTGTCATTTCGAGCACAGCGAGAACTCTCCTTGCCCCAGCAAAAGATTTCTCACGTTCGTTCGAAATGACAGCCATGGCAAAAGGCAACAGGTTATGCTTCGTATTTAAAGAAGACGTTATTTGTGCTTGCCATTCGAAAACTAACCGCCCCCTACTCCTCTGCTTTTTTGGTCGTTAGCAATCTGCCGACAACATGCCGATCTTCTATACGTTCAAGTTGCACTTCTAGCACCTCATTGGCCATGTTTTGCGGCGCCTTAAAATATACGGCAATATAATTGTCCGTAAAGCCCTTCATGAGGCCGAGCCGGTTATTTTTGCTTTCCGCCAGAACCCGGTATGTTTTGCCAAGATGGCGTTTATAGAATGCGATTCTTTTTTTATTGTCCAATTCCCTGAGAATCGCAACCCTTTCTTCTTTGATTTGATTCTCGACCTGGTCGGCCATGGAGGCCGCAACCGTCCCTGGCCGCATGGAATACGGAAAAACATGGAGATATGCCACAGGCAGGTCTGTTAACAGTTTTACTGTGTTTTGAAAAGCCTGTTCATCTTCGCCGGGAAAGCCCACCAACACATCCACGCCTATGGCCAGATCCGGCAGTAACCGCAAACAATCTTCCACCTTTTTTCTGAATAGTGCAACAGGATACCTCCTGTTCATTTTCTTCAGGATCACGTCGTCACCGCTTTGCAAAGGAATATGAAGATGGGGCAGAATGGTAGCGGATTCCACCATCAGATCGAGAAAATCCCGGCTGATCTCGGTCGGTTCAAGGGAGCTTATCCGGTACCGCACCGGGTGACCCTGCTGATCAAGCAAGTGAATCAAGTCATACAGTTGCATGACAGGATCCAGGTCCTGACCATAGGTCCCGATATGAATTCCGGTGAGCACCACTTCTTTGAAGCCTTCCTCCACAAAAACCTGCAACTGTTCCAGAACCTTGGCAGGAGTCAGACTTCTGCTTCTCCCCCTGGCATATGGCACGATGCAGTAAGAACAGAATTGGTTACAGCCGTCCTGGATCTTCAAATGGGCCCGGGTACGGCCTTTGTGGCCATGAACCGGCAGGGGGCAGATGTCCTTGGCCCTGGCAATATCGCCCATGAACATTTCAAGGTCACAATGTTTTTTGGTCAGGGCAATATCAACCAGATTATGCTTGTTGCCATTGCCTACAATACAGAGGGGCTGCTCCACCATTTCAAGGATGTCATGGGGAGCTATCTGGGCGTAACAGCCGGTGACGATCACTCTTGCTTTGGGATTGCTGCGCAGGGCACGGCGGATGCTTTGCCGGGATTGCGCTCCGGCCTTGGCCGTTACCGCGCAGGTGTTGACGATATAGATATCAGCCTGCTCGGCAAAATCGACGATTATTGCGCCCCTGTCCTGAAACCGGGAAAGAAAGGAAGCAGACTCAAACTGGTTTACCTTGCAGCCAAGGGTAGTCACCGCCACCTTTTTTTTCCTGCCCCCTTTTTTCCGGGGCGCTGCTTTCTTGTTCGTATCTTCAGACATATTCCTTATTTTAAGGCACTACACAAAATTGCGAACTGCAGCAATTTTGTGTTAAACGCGACTCCGTCGCTATAAAGTTCCAACTCGACCTGCGGCTATCGTAACAAACTGATTTAACAAGACAAACATCAACATCGACAAAACTTTTGTTATGGAAAAAATTTGGGATGATCCATAAACACTTTCCATCTTCTGCCTTTCACAGTTAAGAACTCCCCTAGAAGGAGTGGTATAAAATGCAACCCTAAAAGGGTAATCAATATCGGTAGCCAAGCTTTTTCTTTTGCCATTTCACGCAATTCGAGCAGCGCAGGGTAGTTCGCCGCAGGCGGACCAAGTGAACGGCTGCCCTTTCTTTTTGGTTCTTTTTCTTTCGGGCAAGCAAAGAAAAAGAACATATTGATATAAAGTGAATGCTCAAAATGATCATAAGAGTTAATTATTTTGAAAATCTCCCGTTATGACGCATAGCAAAGCTTGGACCATCAGCATAGCTGAAGGTTTAATGTGTTAATTAAAAATCCCATAATAATCTTTCTCGCAGTAAGCAACAAGAGTATCATAATTATTCTCATCAAGAAAAAGCCTTGACAATCTCACCCCCGCCAATCACTTCATCATCAGTATACAAAACCGCAAACTGACCTGGGGTTATGGCCCGCTGGGCTTCATCAAAATGCACAATGAGCCGGCCCGATCCGTCGGTTTCTATCCGTGCTCCGGCAGGTTCATGCCGGTAACGGATCTTAACCGCAAAATAGCGGGGCAGCTCCGGCGGCTGCCCGGATATCCAGTTCATGTCCTTGACCAGAAGACGGTCATGCCATAAATCATTCTTTTTGCCGACAACCACCCTGTTGCTTTGAGAATCAAGGGCAACAACATAATAGGGGGTGGCATCGGGAATACCCAGGCCGCGGCGCTGGCCCACGGTATATCCCTGGATCCCTTCATGCCGACCTATCAGCCGCCCTGCAATAGTGACAATTTCTCCCCTACTGGTCCGGATTTGCTGCTGTACAAAAAAGTCCTGCACTGTTTTGCCTTTTAGAAAACAGACATCCTGGCTTTCACCGCTTTTTTCAAAATTGGTAAAGCCAAGATCCAGGGCACGTCCATACACCTCATCCTTGGTAAGTTCGCCGAGCGGGAACAGAATTTTGCCCAGTTGCCGCTGGGTCAGCCGGCTCAAAAAATAGGACTGGTCCTTTTTCGGGTCCCTACCCTTGAACAATCTGAAGCCGCGGGCGGAATCATATCCTATGCGGGCATAATGGCCGGTGGCCATCATGTCCGCTGATTGCAGAATTTCTTCCTGGAGTTTTCCAAACTTTATCTCCCGGTTGCAGACTATGCAAGGGTTCGGCGTTTTTCCTTGTAAATAGCTTTCCCTGAAATAATCAAGAACTGCGCCTCGAAACGGTTTGCCAAGATCCATAACCGCAAAAGGGATGTTGAGACTTGCCGCAATGGTGCGCACCCTCTCTATCTGCCTTTCAAGGTCAGGCTGGGCCAAGGCCATGAACACGCCGCGCACGGAATATCCTTTGTTTTTGAGCAAAGCTGCTGTAACAGTACTGTCCACCCCGCCGCTCATGGCCACGGCCACGGTTGTCTTGT
>CALZHT010000010.1 GCA_945787445.1 uncultured Desulfobulbaceae bacterium | reverse complement strand
ATATATTTTCATACATTGATCTTTTCATAACGCCTGCATTAATTTGCTCAAACAGAATATTGTCAAGACTTTATTCGTTTAATGTCGAGTTTTGTCAGAACACAAGTCGACAAGCGGTGATTGTTTAAAAAGAGAAAGAATATAAAGAGCTGCCCTCGCAGCTCAAGGGATAGAGTACAGAATGACATTGTGGCGAAACTCCCGGCCTGGAATTTTCCAAATAAACACAATAAAAAATACAATTATGCAGAAAACAACCTTGTTTTTTATCCAACTATAGGATATAGTTTCCTGAAAAATTATGTCTTGACGAACCGACAATCATGTTTTTGGGAGGAATGAATGTATCGCAGGGCATTAAAAGATCTCATTGAATGGCAGAACCGCGGGAATCGCAAGCCGCTTGTTGTCCGAGGTGCCCGGCAGGTCGGCAAGACCTGGCTCATACGGGAATTTTCCCATCGGTTTGACAACCTGGTTGAGTTGAATTTTGACAAGAATCCGGAAAAGGCACAGCTTTTCGCGGGCAATGACATCGACAGATGCCTGCAGCTTCTCCAGGTTGACACTGACACGGAAATCGTTCCCGGCAAAACCCTTCTCTTTTTTGACGAAATTCAGGCCGCGCCGGGGCTGTTACCCCTGTTGCGCTATTTCTATGAAGAGCAGCCTGATCTCCATGTCATCGCAGCCGGCTCTCTGCTTGAATTTCTTCTGGCGGATCATGATTTCTCCATGCCGGTGGGTCGGGTGGAATATCTGCATCTCGGTCCCATGGACATGGAGGAGTTTCTGCATGCCATGGGGCAGGAAAAACTTCTTCGTTTTCTGGAAGATCATACGCTGGGTGAATCAATCCCGGAATCCATTCATCAAAACCTTCTGAACTATCTGAAGCTTTTTTGGATTGTCGGAGGCATGCCCGCCGCTGCTGCTGCTTATGGAAATTCCGGTAATATTGGCGAAGCGATTCGAGAACACGAAACTATTCTTCAGACTTATGAGGATGATTTTAGCAAATATCGAAAACGTATTTATCCGCAACGCCTACGCAAAGTATTCAGACGGATACCGGCCCTGGTCGGCGGCAAGCTTAAATATGTTCAGCTCGATCCGGAAGATCGTTCACGGGAGCTGGCCGACAGCCTTCATCTCCTGGAAATGGCTCGGGTCATATACCGAGTCCAGCACAGCGCCGGAAACGGCGTGCCATTGGGAGCCGAGGCCAAGGAGCGCGATTTCAAGCCTCTTTTTCTGGACACCGGCCTGATTTCCTCTTCTCTCGGCCTGAACCTTTCCGGTCTCGAGCTGGCGGATGACCTGCTCATGGTGAACAACGGCGCCCTGGCCGAACAGTTCATCGGCCAGCATCTCCTCTACGGCAGACCTTCCTATGAAAACCCGCAGCTTTATTACTGGAACAGGGAACAGAAAAGTTCGAGCGCCGAAGTGGATTATCTGATTTCTTACGCAGACAAGGTCGTCCCCGTTGAAGTGAAGGCCGGTAAAACGGGCTCCTTGAAATCCCTGCAGGTTTTTGTGTCGGAAAAAAAATCTCCGGTGGCACTCAGATTCAATACCATGCCGCCGTCTTGTTCCAGACAGAAGACCAGCGTTGCGGGAAAAGAAAAGGTTCCCTTCCTGCTTGTCTCCTTGCCGCTCTATCTTGTAGGGCAGGCCAGACGATTGATTGAGGAAGCATTCTCAGAAAAAGTCGCCTGTTTGGAAGTTTTATAGGAGTTGTATCTTTACTTTCCGGCAGTTAGAATACCGAAAACGAGCCGGCTTGGCACGGACATGCAAAGCCATCAAAAGCCATCAAAGGTTGATATTATGAGAACCACCATTACGGTGAGTACAACGAGACGGGAAGAACTGATTGACATAACAGCGGATGTGATCGCGGCCGTAAAACAGTCTACGATTCTGAATGGTTTGGTGTCCTTATATGTTCAGGGCGCCACTGCCGCCATTATGATCCAGGAAAACTGGGATGACAGCGTGCAGACCGACGTGGTCCAGTGTCTCCGCAAGCTGATTCCCCAAGGGGTGTGGCTGCATGACCAGCAGGATGGCAACGGCGACGCCCATTTAAAAGCAGGCTTGGTCGGCCCGTCTGAAACAATACCTCTTATTGAGGGAAAGCTGGGCCTCTCCAGGTGGCAGAACATTTTTTTGTGTGATTTCGATGGCCCCCGTTCAAGCCGTTCCGTAGTGTGCACCATAATTGCCGATGCATGAGATATATGCACAATTCGGGATCGATCCTTATCCACTATTCAAAAACGGTATGCCATGCCCCTGATTGTCCACCAAAGCAATCGGCTTGAGAGCCTCGCCGCCGGCCTTGCCGGAGAAATCAGGCGCAATCCGCTGCCACCGTTTGTCGAAGAGATTGTCGTGGTCCAGAGCAGGGGTATGGCCCGTTGGTTGGCCATGGAAGTCGCAGGCCATAACGGCTGCTGGGCCAATGTCACGTGTCCCTTTCCCAATGCTTTTGTCAGCGATATTTTTGAACTGGTTATAGGTGGAGAAGGGTTTGAGCTGGAGAGCCGTGAGACCCTGGTCTGGCGGATCATGCATCTCCTGCAACAAGTATCGGGCCAGGCGGGTTTTGAAGATATCTCGTCCTATACCAGTGGTGGCGACCACAAGCGTTTTCAGCTTGCCTGGCAACTCGCTGATCGTTTTGACCAGTATACCGTATTCAGGCCGGAAAGTATTCTCGGCTGGGAGGCTGGGATGGATACGGGCTGGCAATCCGAACTCTGGCGCATGATTGTAAAGCAACTTGATGCTCCGCATCGGGCCCGGTTACAGAAAGATTTCCTTACAATCATGCAGAATCCGGGATTCGATTACGGTATTCTCCCTCCCAGGGTCATGATATTCGGGGTGTCATCCTTGCCTCCCTATCATTTGGAGATTCTTCATGCTCTATCCACGCATATGGATATTCGGTTTTTTCTCATGAATCCCTGTCAGGAATACTGGAGTGATATCGTTTCTGACCCGGCAATAGCAAAAATCACCAGTAAAGGCAAGCAATCCGCCGCAGATCTCTTCCTGGAAAAAGGCAACAGCCTGCTGGCCTCCATGGGTGAGCTTGGCAGGGATTTTTTTGCAATGCTCCAGGAATATGACTGTATACTCCACGACCGGTTTGATGATTCCGATGAGGATAGTCTGCTCACTGCTATTCAGTCTGATATTCTCAACCTGAAGGATGTGGAGGAATCGGCCGCTGGAAAGATCAATGGTGACAATGACAACTCCATAGTAATTCATGCCTGCCACAGCGCAATGCGCGAGGTGGAAGTCCTCCAGGATCATCTTCTCCGCCTGTTCGATCATGTGTCTGATCTCAGGCCCAAAGATATCCTGGTCATGATCCCGGATATAGAGACATATGCTCCCCTGATCCAGGCGGTTTTCGACAAGGATGGCGATGCTCCCATGAGGATCCCTTTCAGCATTGCCGACCGCAACATTCGAAAAGAGAGCAATGTGGTCGAGGCGCTGCGGGCCACATTGGCTCTGACCACCAGCCGTTACGGGTTGACCCAGGTATTAGGAATTCTTGAATTTTTCCCTGTCCGGGAAAAATTCGGCTTGCAGCCTGACAATATGGATTTGATTGAGACGTGGTTGATCGAGTCAGGCATACGCTGGGGAATGGACCGGGAAAATCGGAGGAGATTGGACCTCCCCCCTTTCCCTGAAAATACCTGGCAGGCGGGTATTGAGCGCTTGCTTCTCGGCTATGCCATGGCAGGCAGTGACGAGCGTCTTTTTTCAGGAATACTGCCCTATGATCATATGGAAGGCAGCAGCACCGCAGTGTTGGGTCGTTTTTTAGATTGTATAACCGTCCTTTTTGAGTTTAGTCGTACTGCCCGGGAAAAGCACACCCTGCAAGATTGGGGGGTACTACTTACAAAACTCATGGATGAATGCTTTGCAGACGACGAAGAGACAGCAGACGAGATCCTTTACCTGAGACAGGTTTTCACGAGCCTTGCGCAGATCCAAGGTAAAGCAGATTTCGATGAGAAGGTGGGGAGCGAGGTGGTCGTTTCATTTCTCGATAAAACCTTTGCGGAGAAAAAGGGCGGGGCGAGCTTTCTGAGCGGCGGGGTCACCTTTTGCGCCATGCTGCCCATGCGGTCCGTGCCTTTCAAGGTTGTCTGTCTGCTCGGCATGAACGACAAGGATTATCCCCGGCAGCCCCGCAGGTTGAGTTTTGATATCATGGCAGGCAGTCCAAGGCGCGGGGACAGGTCGGTGCGCAAAGATGACAGATACCTTTTTCTCGAAACTATCCTTTCAGCGCGAAAACAGCTCTATATCAGTTATGTGGGTCATTCCTTGCGGGAGGACGGCACATTCCCACCATCCGTATTGGTGAGCGAACTGCTTGATTATATCAAGGGTATTTCCGGCCTCGATGAAAACACCGACAACGGGCTGGTGATCCATCATAAGCTGCAGCCTTTTGATCCGGAATATTTTACTGGAAATACAAGGCTATTCAGCTATTCGCAGGAAAATTATCAGGGCGCCAAGATTGTCGTCTCCCCGCGGCATGACCCTCTACCCCTTGTGCACCATCCTCTGCCGCCGCCCTCGGAAGAGTGGCGGGAACTGACCATCAAGCAACTTTGCGCATTTTTTACCCATCCGGTGAAATATCTCTGTCAGCGGCGCCTGGGTATTTTTCTGCCGGAACGTGAAGAAACAATAGAGGATATCGAGCCCATCGCCTTAGACCGTCTGGAACAATACGGTCTTGAGACGGAAATGTTGGATACATATCTTGCCGGCAAGGACCCGGATCTCCTCTTTGCCGGTTTTCAGGCAGCCGGTAAACTGCCGCCGGGAAAGGTCGGCGAAGTGGAGTTTTCATCATTTGCAGGGAGGGTTGTCACCTTTGGCAAAAAAATCAAAGATTTGCTGGCAGATACAATGGCCCCTTCCGAGGTAGACCTTGAGCTTGGTGGTTTCAGGCTTTCCGGGCAGCTGGCGGATATCAGAGAAAATGGCCAGGTGTTTTTTCGAAGCGCCCGGGTGAAAACAAAGGACCTCATCCACCTGTGGATTTGCCATCTGGCCTTTAATGCGGTGGCCGGGCCAAATTTTACCCGGCAAAGTGTATTTGCCGGCACGGATTGTAGAGTCTGTTACCCGCCCCTTGATAGTGATGAGAGCAGGGCGCTTCTCCAGGAAGTCATTGACCTCTATTGGCAAGGCCTCACAAAGCCCCTGCCGTTGTTCCCCCTGACTTCATGTGGTTTTGCCGAGTACTTGCTCAAGGGAAAGGAGGAAGTTGCCGCCCTGCAAGACGTCCGTTCATTATGGCATGGCAACGAATACCGGCCGGGTGAAAGATGGGACGCTTACAACCGCATATGCTTCAGAGATGATGAGCCCTTTACCGGCGAGTTCGTTGCCCTTGCCAGGCAATTCTATATTCCCTTTTTACGCCATCAGGAAAAAGAGCGGTTATGAAGCCCTTTGATCTGTATTCCAGTCCCCTGTCCGGTGTCGGGTTGATCGATGCAAGCGCCGGCACGGGAAAAACATTTACCATCACCGGTTTGGTGCTGCGGCTTTTATTGGAAAAAGACCTGGCCATCAGCGATATATTGGTTGTCACCTATACCGAGGCCGCCACAGAGGATCTGCGATTCCGGATCAGGGAGGCGATACGGCAGGTGTATCTTCATGGTGCGGGCGGTGACGTGCCGGGATTTGCTAAAAAGATTCTTGATGGTAAAGATCTCAGCAAAGCTCGGCAGAAACTCCTTCTGGCGCTTCAGTGCTTTGACGAGGCTGCCATTTATACAATCCACGGTTTCTGTCAGAGGATCCTCTTGGAGTTCGGCCTTGAAAGCGGTGCATTCTTTGATTCCGAACTTGTTACGGATTTGGAGGGATACATGGCAGAGGAAGTGGCCGTGGACTTTTTCCGCAGGAACTTCTACCAGGCCTCCCCCCTCTTCATTGAGTATTGCCGGAACCAGTTTTCAAAAGGCAATCTCATGAAGCTCCTGGGCAACCATTTTCACCGGCCGGACCTGAAGATCATCCCGGAAGTTGACAAGGCCGTCGGTACTAGCTGCAAAGCTCTTGAAGGGTCATACGGCCATATCTTCAGCAAGGTATGCAAGGCCTGGCCTGAAGCGCGTGATGAGGTAATGGACATCCTATTGCACGATAAGGGATTACATAAGGGGAAATATAGAAAAAACAGTGTGGCCAATTGGCTGCAGGCAATGGATGCGCTTCTGGCCGTGAATCGGCCGGTGCTTCATATTTTCGACTCTTTTACAAAATTTACTGCGTCTGCAATAAAGCAAAGTATGAAGCAAGGGCACAATGCGCCGGCGCATCTCTTTTTTGACCTTTGTGAATCGTTGCAGCACGCCCGCGATGAACTCGCATCAGCCTTTGATGTCCTGGTGCTATATCTTAAAAATGAATTATTCAATTTTGCCCGGCAGCAATTCCCCGCTCGAAAAAAAATGCAGAATGTCTATTCCTTTGATGATCTTTTATACCAGGTGCATAACGCCTTAAAGGAGGCGAGAGGGGAAAATCTTGCCAGGGCCGTCAGGAACAAATATAAAGCCGCCCTGATAGATGAGTTCCAGGACACGGATCCGGTCCAGTATGCAATATTTTCAACCATATACCGGGGAGAAGGATGCCTTCTCTATTTGATAGGTGATCCGAAGCAGGCAATCTACAGCTTCAGGGGCGCGGATGTGTTCACCTATATGGAAGCCACCCGTCAGGTCCGGACCAGGACCACTCTTGAGACAAATTGGCGGTCAGCACCGGAGCTTGTCACCGCGGTAAATACGGTTTTTTCCAATGCCGACCACCCTTTTTTCTATGAGGAGATTCCCTTTGATCCTGTCAGGTCTGCTACGGAAAAGTCCTTTCCTCTTCTCTTTATTAACGGCAAGCAAAAAGATCCTTTCCAGCTTTGGTTTGTGGCGCGGGAAAAATACATTACCAAAGGGGAAACCGAACAGATTAAAAAGGATACTGCCAACTCGTTGGCAGCGGAAATTACTGCGGCGGAAATAGCAAAACTGCTTGATATGGCAAGGAAAGGCAACGTTCTGATCGGTAAGGCTCCCCTGCAGGCAAAAGACCTGGCAGTGTTGGTTCGAAAAAATCGTGAAGCGCGCCTCATGCAGAAAACTTTGGCTGCTCTGGGCATAGTAAGTATAGTCCATAGTGCGGAAAGTCTTTTTGGTTCCCATGAAGCAGAAGAAGTTGAGCGTTTGCTATGGGCCCTTGCCGAACCAACTAAGGAACGGCGGCTAAAAGCAGCCATGGCCACTGATATCTTAGGAGTGGATGGCGAATCTCTTGACAGGATGGTTGAAGACGAGGCCCTCTGGCAGGAGTGGCTTCTTGTCTTCCGGCACTATCATGAGATGTGGCTGGAACATGGCTTTATCAGAATGTTTCGATCCCTGCTTGCCGCGCAGCGCGTCCGGGAGCGACTTCTTGCCTTTCCCGACGGTGAGCGCAGATTGACCAATGTTTTGCACCTTGCCGAAGTGTTGCACCGGGCGATTATTGAAAGGCGTCTTGGGATGGTTGCGTCGGTGTCTTATCTCAGTAAAAAAATAAGCATGCACGATGACAAGGATGATGAACATCTTCTAAGGCTTGAAAGCGACCGGGAATGTGTCCGGATCGTAACTGTCCATAAGGCGAAAGGGCTCGAGTACCCGGTGGTTTTTTGCCCTTTTGTCTGGGGGGGCATACCGAAAAAACAAGGCAGTAAAAAGACGAAGACCCTTGCGCCTGCCATATTCCATGACGCAGCAGACAGCACAAGGCTTGTTGTTGATTTGGGATCTTCGCAATATAGCCGGCATCAGGAGATAGCCTTTAAAGAGGAGCTTGCTGAAAGCTTGCGCCTGTTTTATGTAGCCCTGACCCGGGCATCAAGTTGTTGTTACATGATATGGGGGGCCTTTAAGGGGTGCGAATCCTCTGCGCCTAGCTATTTGTTTCATCAGGAAAAGGATGCTGTTCCTGAACAGACAGTCCAGTCTACAGTTGCGCGGGTCAAAGGACTTACTGATGATGAAATGGTTGCAGATCTCCTCCGGCTCGTCAACTCTTCCGGAGATTCTATAGCGCTAAAAAAAATCAAGGATGTGCCGTTGATTTCCAGGAGAAGAGATAGTGTAGGTGAGGTCGTTCATCTTTCCTGCCCCGATTTTTCGGGAAGTATTGTTGATAATTGGCGGATAACCAGTTTTTCATCAATGGTGCAAGGCCGCCGTTATGCAGACTCTCCGGATTATGACGCCTTAGACGGTGCTGCCGAAATCCTGGAAGGAGGAGAGCAACCCCCCAAAGGCAACCGGCAAAACATTTTTTCTTTCCCCAAAGGCGCTCGGGCAGGAACGTTTATGCATGACCTTCTGGAGCACCTTGATTTTTCCAATTATTACTATAGTAAGCATAAGGAGCTTATCAGGGAAAAGCTTACTACGCATGGATTTGATCCATCATGGCATTCTATCATTGACACAATGCTTGATAACGTTATACATACGCCCCTTATCCATGATGATGCCGATTTTACCTTGTCTGCCATACAATCAGGCCAGAGAATGTCAGAGCTGGAATTCTATTTCCCTGTGGCACCGGTAAATCCCAACGCTTTGCAGAGCATATTCCACCGTTATCCAAGAACACAAAAAGATCAGGCTTTTGCTGACGAGCTGGGAGAAATCCGGTTCAGGAAGGTTGGCGGTTTTATGAAAGGTTTTGTGGATCTGGTCTTTGCATTCAAGGGGCGGTATTACGTGATTGACTGGAAGTCGAACTTTCTGGGGGATACACATGAGGATTACAGCCACAAACAAATGCAAAGGGTGATGCAGAAAAAGTTATATTTTCTTCAATACCATATTTATGTGGTTGCGGTGCACCAATATCTGATGACGAGGATAAAAGACTATAGCTATGAAAAATACTTCGGTGGGGTGTTTTATTTATTTTTACGCGGCATAGATAAGGATAAGGGACCGGAATTTGGCGTATTTCATGATGTTCCCGACAAAAGGTTGATTGCTGAATTATCTCTATGGCTGTCAACAGGGGAGATTTACGTTCCTGAAATCCAAACAACAAGGTAAGCGCGTTGTACGCATATACCCCTTTGTCATGAGGGTTTCAACTTTTAGGCTTTCCCGCTATAATAGTGTAAGGTCAGAACTACTGAACTCGAAAATCGCTCAAATTAGATCAAGCAACCGAGCAAATCATTATCGTAAAAATCGAGTAACAACTTTGACACACTCGCAAAAACTATAAATACACCACAGAGGACACAGAGTGCACAGAGTAAAACTTTATACTTTCAAGCAGTTACCTCTGTGAACTCTGTGTCCTCTGTGGTACAAAAAAGACTTTTTACGATTTCATCAACTTTCAAAACATGATCATTCTCATCGCAAAAGGAAAACAGTAATTTATGCCCGTAATGGATTCGGAAATATTTAAAGAGTGTTCCCATGCCTTTGGTGACCAAAAGGCGTGTATTTTTTTTGAAATAATGGAGAAAATCAATACCGGGATCATTATTCTTGATCTTGGCAACGAGAGGGTATTTTTTAAAAACAAGCATGCTGAAAAGATTTTCAAAAGTGTGAAGGAGGAAACCAGCTTTCAAAGGTTATATTCCCTATTGGGTCCTGAAATTGAGGAGCAAAAAAAAACAGGGACAAGCCGAAGATCCAGAACAAAGAAAATTTTTGAGCACCGGGTGCTTGGTTACAGTATCTACCGTTCTGAAGACGACAATCGCTTCATCTTAGTGTTGATCAGGGATATTACCGACAGGATCCGCCTGGATTCCATTGATGAAGCTACAGAAATGATGAATAATATAGGGTATGTCTTCTCAGCGATCAGGCACGAAATAGGCAATCCCCTTAATTCCATCAAGATGGCGCTTACCGTCCTGAGAAATAATGTTTATAGATATTCTGCAGATGAACGGGAAGTGTATTTCAACAGGATTTTTGGAGAAATCACTAAATTGGAAGTGCTTCTCAAATCCTTCAAGCATTTCAGTATGTTTGAGATGCCGCATACTGTACCGTTGGACCTGGATAATTTCTTTGCAGGATTTTTGCAGTTGATCGGAGGGCAAATCAGCAGCAAGAAAATTGACGTTTTTGTCGACCTGCCCCTGGAAGCCCGGATGGTCAATGCTGATGCACGGGTCCTTCAGCATGTTGTTATGAATATTATTGTCAATGCCATAGATGCCATGGAATTCGTAATTGAGCCGTCCCTGACCATCAGAAGTTTCAGTGATGACAACGTGGTGAGGCTTTGCATAAGTGACAATGGCTGTGGGATGGACGAAGAATTACTCGCAGATATTTTTAAGCCATTCTATACTACAAAGCCTGATGGAACGGGGTTGGGATTGGTGATTTCAAAGAAAATGTTAGCCCAGATGAATTCAAGCATAGAAGTATGCAGTGAGAAAGGAACGGGAACAAGCGTTACCCTGACTATTCCGAGGATTATTGGTGCATCCGAAGAACAGCTATCAGCGGTCAGCTGATTAGCAAAGAGATGAAACCCTTTTTAGCAAGGTTGTTCGCACCGGATCAGATGGTTCATGTTTGTCCTTTGGTTTGGGTTTGATCCTTCTTGACAAAGTTATTACCCTGAACTAGTTTGTTTTATTAATATTTTCTCAATGTACACTTAGGAGCCTGTCGGAGAACTCAATTTGTCATGAGATTGAGCGAAAATTTTGTGAACAAGGCAACAGACTCAGAATCCCCGGAAGCATAGCCGTAGCTATGTTGAGGAGATTTTGAGTTTGGTAACGCAGAACACGAAATTTGCAGCCAATCGTAGTAAAATGGAGTAATCCGACAGGCTCTTATGAGCCACTTTATTTGTTGTTGATTGGAGGATGCTGAAATACTATGGGAATTCGGTTAAAGTTTGTTTCTGTCATAGGTTGTCTTGTTGCTTTGGCAATGCTAGTGCTGGGTGTGGCAAGTTATAAATTCAGCATGAATAACGCCATGGATGAAGCAAAGCACAAAGGACAGCTCATTGCCAACTACATTGTTTCCTCGAGAAAATATTTCCATGATGTACAGCGGCCATTAATAAATGAGATCCTGGAGGAAGACCGGTTTTATCCTGAGTTGATGTCCGAGTTCGTCATTGTTAAGGAAACATGGGACCTCTTGAAGGATGATCTGCCGGGCTATGAATTCAAACAGGCGACTTTAAATCCCTTGTTGCCTTCCAATAAGGCTAATGAATCCGAGACAACCATCATAAAAAATTTTCAAGAAAACCAAGATCTCACCAGACTCGAAGGAATTCTCAAGAGAGAAGGGGAAAAATATTTTTTCCTGGCTAAACCCATCAAGGTGGATTCAACCCAATGCCTTAGGTGTCATGGCGATCCAAAGAAAGCCCCCAAAGACCAGGTGGAAATTTACGGCACTGAAAGCGGCTATCACTGGAAGATGGGGGATATTTTGTCCGCAGATGTGATATACATCCCCATGAAGCAGGCCCTGGCTTCTGTAACATGGTCGGCAATGGTCATTTTTCTTACTGGTATTGGGATTCTTACCTTGGCATTATTGGGAATTTGGTTTTTTCTTAATTCAGCCATAGTTTCACCGATTCTTGCTCTTTCCAAAAGAACTGAAGAAATAAGCCTTGGAGACAATTTAGAAACCCCTATCGAATTAACCGCCAATAAGGATGAGATAGGTTCGCTGGCGCAATCAATTGATAGATTGCGGATCAGTATGGATAAAATGTTAAAGCGACAAAGCAGATGAAAAAAATTGTATGGTTTTTGGCATTTTTTGTTGTGTTTACAGCCGCTATGCCCATGGCAGTTGAATCTATTCGTGCGGCTGACTGTGAGGCCATTCTGGCGCAGGCCAAGGGCGAGAGACGCCTTTTGAAACGCCGTAAAATTTTGCGGGAGGCCATAAAGTCTTGTCCTCAACACGCTGAGATCAATTTCCAGTATGGGTATATTCTTGAAAGATTGAGGGAATATGAGGATGCGTTGCAATATTATCAGAATGCAGTCCGTCTTAACACCAGGGCGGCAAAATATTATTTCGGTCTTGGTGATGTGTATAAGGTTTTAGGCAACAAAGCCGCTGCCATCGATGCTTATGGAAAGGGGCTTCGTTTTGATCCTGAAAACGAAAGAGCCCAAAATACCCTCGCTACACTGCGCGGGGTGCCGAAGCCGAAAACGGTTACGAAAGCGGCAGTGACACCTCCTGCCCCGCCAAAAGTCGAGCCAAAACCACCGGCAAAACTTGTTAAGCCTGAACCTGTGAAAGTCGCAAAGGTTGAGGAAAAACAAAAGGTTGCTACCTCTGTGCAGAAAGCGAAAACAGAACCCGTTGAAAAAGGTAAAAAAGCCGTAAAGCCTAAAACGCCCTCAAAAGTTCAAAAAGAACAGAAGCCTGAAAGACCGCAAGCTGCTGCAAAGGTTGCTAAGAAGCCCGAAACGGTCAAGCCGGCAAAAACCGTTCAAAAGGCTAAAGCCCCTGCAAAAATGAAAACTCCGGCGAAGAAGGTCGCAGCCAAACCCAAGCCGGCTGCCAAGCCACCTGTGAAAGTTGCTAAGAAAAAAGTAATAAAGCCTCCGGTTCCACCTATCAAGCCTACTCAGGTAAAGCAGGCTAAAGCATCTCCAGTTCAGACAACCACTAAACCCAAAAAGGTGGCTACTGTTAAAAAGAAACCGGTTCCTGCAAAGGCCGTTGAATCAAAACCTCAACCAAAACCTGTTGTGGTTGCATCGGTAAAAAGAGGGCCACCCATACAGTTGCAAGGGCCAATGCCAAACAGTGCGGATTTGTTCTCACAACAGCAGGATGAACGGGTAAATAAGTTCTCCCAATTCTTGCGGAGTGAATCGCAAAGGAAGGCACGATTTAGGAAGCTTGCAGTACCCAGGAAAACATCTGATACAGAGGACCAAAAGCAGATCGCCAGCCGGCGGGCTGAAAATAAAAAAAATGAAGCCATAGATGAATTTAAGATTGATCCCTCCAGGCCGATTATTGTCTATTATGGGCCTGACAGGAAAGTGCCTTCTAGAAAATAATTATTTCAATTCGGAATAAAAAGAGAACACGTTTATAGGGCCTCAGGGAATGTCATTTAAGATACTCGCTCACTTTCTCCCGGAACCCAGCTTCCAGTTTTTTATTGTTTATTTCCTCGCAAAGCATTTTGGTCAAGTCCTCAAGCCTCGCTTGTGAAGCCCCGCCTTCTTCTTTCCACTTTTCTTGGACCTCAGCCATAATCAACTTGCCGATAGGGCCTATGGTCCGGGTCAATGTGTCCTTAAAATAATCCAAAATTCCCGGCAACCTGTTATCTTCCTCAGCCTCCTCAATAGCTGTTTCTGCTACTGTTGTTTCTATAGCTTCGGTTGCCGCATCTTCCTGCAGAATAAGTTGGTCCGGTTCTTCGAGCTCTGGTGCTTTTTCCTCCACCGTTTTTTCAATTGGCGGTTTTTCCGCTTTCTTCAACGGGGCAGGTGAAACTCGAGCTGAGGCAACAGCGCTTTTCAGGTCGAGAAGAAGCATGTCAACGGTAATTTTGACCAATGACATATTGGTGTCAGGCTCACAAAGGGTAACCAGGCAGGAGCCGTGATCAACTTGCCTGATAAATACAATTGCTTCATTAAACCTGGCTTCAACACTGTTAACATCCAGATTTGAAGTCTCGTTCAAGGTAAATATCCTATCAATGGAACGTCCGATTTTATTCAATGCTTTGTCGCGATATTTTTCAGGCAAATCATGGTAGCCTACACCTGATTTGTCGATATAGATAAATGATCCCGTGATGCCCGGGATCATTTTGAGTTCTATAAATAGTTGGTCCATTCTTTCCTCTTCGCGTGAATATACGTGGTCAACAACTGATATCCTGAACAGCTTTCAAGAGTTTGTCACTGAAAGGCTCCGGAGATACATTGTTTTTAAGTTCAATCCCAACAGTAATATGAGATCCGGGCAAAATGAGCAGTTGTCTCTCCGTATTCTGGTTCATAATAATGTGCTGCGGTTCGGTAAGTCCAAGGCCGATACCTAACTGGTCCGTTGCCGCGGCGGCATAGGCGACAAAATTGCCGAATCTTTTCACTATGATATTTTTTTTGGAGAGTACTTTGCCATCATTTGAGATAATAATCATTTTTCGTATCCCTGCGGCTGACTGCAGAAAAGTGATCAATTGGTCGAGATCACTAATTTCAGCACCAGGCTCCAGGCTGATTTCCGATGGCAAGGATTCCTCTGTTGTTCCTTCAACAGTTTCTTGCTTCTCTTCACCAGCTGCATCGGAATGCTTGACGTCAAAATCAAGAGAATCAATGGCTTCTTCCTCTTTGCTAATCGTATCTTGTGGTTCCTGGGCTGAGTCTTTTTCAGGTGCGGCAAGTTCTTTTTCTTGCCGTTCATCTTTTAAGCGGGCGCTTTCAATCAAGATGAAGCCCAGGGGTACGTTTATTTCACGTTTTCTATCTTTACAAATGGAGATAATTTCAATCTTTGTCTGGTCCCAGCAGCAAATCTCCATTGCCGCGTCCTGACCGACCAGGTCCCCGGTAATGGCGTTAGTCAGCTCTCCTTGTTGGAAAAAGAGTTTGCCGGTTTTTCCTTGTGATTCCACGGTGAGGGTGCAGGTTTTTTTTTCGAGCTGGATGAGCTGCATGAATGAGGGCAGTGAAATGCCGACTATGTATCCTTTGGAGCCCGCGTTTAAGCCATCTGATATCTTTTTGATCAGCATGTTAAAATCAATTGGTTTTTCAATATACTGGAAGGCACCCATATCCAGCAGGCTGTTTTCCATTTCCGGAGTTCCATAAGCAGTCATGACAATGACTGGAATGTCATAATGCTCCTTGCTTATATGTGCTACCAGGTCAAAGCCGTCCACCTCGGGCATTTTTATATCAGTGACAACGAGGTCGACAGGTTGGGATTTGAGGGTTTTTATGGCTTCTTTTCCATTATTTGCGGTTATGATAGCAAAAGGCTCCTTAGTCTCGGCATCATTTATCATATCCAGCAAACTCAATAAGAAGCCTTGGTCATCATCCACAAACAAGACATTTTTCATCTGAAGTTTCCTTTATTTAATACAAGCTGCTCGTACCTGTTTGAAATCCGTTTCTCCCATCAGAACTTTATGAATACCATCCTGTTTCAAGGTCAACATACCTGATTTTTGGGCCTGATCTCTGATATCAGAGGCGGGTTTGTTTTTTTCAATAAGTCTTTTCACGTCATCGTCGACCTTCAACATTTCATGGATGGCGATTCTTCCTTTGTATCCAGAGCCGCTGCAATGACCGCAGCCTTTAGGCTTATAGAGCGTGGCACCTTTGAAGGAATCGGCAGTCAGCGATATCAAGGCATGCGGACCGTATTCTTTAAGAATTGTCTTTTTTTCAAGCTTATCCGGCATGTGCGCTTCTTTGCATTTGGGGCAGAGCTGTTTTACCAACCGCTGTGCAATGACACCAATGAGGCAATCGGCAAAACTATAGGACTCTATTCCCATTCCTAAAAGTCGTGTTATGGTCTCGGGTGCGGAATTTGTGTGTAATGTCGTAAAAACAAGGTGTCCGGTAAGAGAAGCCTCTATAACGGTTTTTGCTGTTTCTTCATCCCGCGTTTCCCCAACCATAATTACATCAGGATCAGCCCTTAGAAATGCCTTCAAAACCCTGTTAAAAGTAAGATCGATATTGGGTTGCACTTGAACTTGCCGTAAGCCGTCCTGAACAATTTCCACCGGATCTTCTACTGTCCAGATTTTCCTGTCCGGCCTATTGATATGATTAAGGGCAGCATGGAGTGTGGTGGTTTTACCTGAGCCTGTCGGTCCTACCACAAGGATCAGACCATAAGGCATTTCAAGCATTTGCTTGAAATGCTCTATGTTATGCGGAAGGAGCATCATCTTGTCAATGGGAAGGGCCTTGGTGTCAGTTAATATACGCATTACGACATCTTCAAATCCCCCTGCAGTAGGGATGGTTGCGACGCGCAATTCGATGTTTTTTCGGCTTTTTGTGCGGAACTTGATCTTGCCGTCCTGGGGGAGTCTTTTTTCAGAGATGTCCAACTTGGCTAGGATTTTGAGTCTGGAAACCAGGGCCCGCTTATATTGATGAGGAATATTCTTGTAATGGCCACAATCGCCGTCAACCCGGAATCGCACCGTGGTGCCTTTTTTTTCTGCGAGCGATTCGATGTGGATGTCTGAGGCCTTCTGTTTGATGGCATCTTCAATGATTTTGTTGGCCATCTTTACAACCACGCCTTCAGCGTGTTGGCTCCTTACTTCATCCTCTATTTCTTCTTCTAGCTCTTCGACGAGTTCAAGCTGTTCAAAAAGGTCTTCTTCCGTCTCTTCTCCAAGAGCAAACTTGCCGAAATAATAGTCAATATATTTTTCAATATCTTCTTTAACGGCAACCGCATAGGTGAAATCGGCGGCCTTGGTGATCATCCTGATATTGTCGGTTTTCACCATGTCGAATGGATTATTGGTCGCAATGATAAGTTTGCCTTTTTCCTCACTAATGGGAATACAGTTGTTGACGCGAAAAAAATTCTCCTTAATTCCTTGGATGCAGGAGGGGACACTGCCGATTTCAGCTTCCTGAAATTCTACAAAGGGGCATCGGTAGTATTCACTTAATGATTTTCCCAGTTGGGATTTTTCTATCCCGAGTTCGTTGAGAAGTACGGTATCAACGGATTTGTCTGCTTTCTTGGCAAGGCCTTTTGCCTGTTCAAGATCCTCGACTGATAGCAATTTTTTCCGAACAAGATACGAAAATCTGCCAAAGTTTTTTGCTGTTTTAGTGAGGTTTTGCAGCCGTTCTGAACCATTCCGAAAGTCCGGACTGATGCGGACCATCTGTTCGAGGGCGTTGATGGCAGACTTGAACCCCCCGATACTTTCATAGGCAATCGCCAGTCGGTCAAAGATATCCAGCCGATCATCATTGTTTTTCAGATTTGTATCAGTGATCGCTTTTTCTAAGTGTTCAATCGCCTCATAGTGCTTATCGAGGCAAAGATAACATTCACCTGTTTTGGCATGAATGGCATGGGGAGGGAGGTCAGAATCAAAGAGGAGATTGAGTTCGTCAATTGCCTCATTGTGAAAACCCGCCTCGATGAGGGCGAGGCAGGTGTCATATTGATCCTCAACAGTGGCTTCTTTTTTGAGAACAGATGATGTTTTTTGGCTAAAATGAACAGCACCTTCTATGTCAGTGGGTCCGAGGTTGCCAAGAAGGGTTTCAACTTTTGCGTGAAGTTCAGGATTTTGCTGGGAATCGATATTTTTGAGTAATTCCTTATAAACCGTAGCCGCTTCCTTGACGAGGCCATGAGACTCGTAAAGCTTGGCCTCGGTAAGCTTTGTTTCTAAATCTTCCGTATTATTTGCCTGGTACATTGCACTTATGCTCTTATTATTTTACTAATGTCGTGTCAAGCGCCAACTGACGCATCTTGCTCGTCCTTTGCTGCGCCAACTGCGTTGCGACTTCAGTCACATAGCGCTGCTATGCTCCTTCAGCCGCGCCTTGTTGGCACGTCAAATTACTTCGCAATCTTGCGACATTTCTCGCTTGACACGACATTAGAGTTCTTCAAGGTTAACAACCGGAATGTACTCACCAAATACATTGAGGTGTCCCGCAAGGAAGGTCCCGCTGCTGTCGGATGGTTCCCATGCCCACTGGCTGGATACGGTGATTTCTTCAACCGGTGTGTCGAGAAGTGTTACCGCGCCATTTTCCTTGTGAAAAAGGATAATTACTATTTCAGCAGCATTCGGTTCGGTAAAGGCCTGGAAAATCCACGGATGTTGCAGGAAAGGAAGCTGGAAACCCGCAAGTGTCCTCTCGTCTTTTTCTGCAAGTTCTCCTGAGATCAATGGTTGAAGTTTGCTCCATGGCCATGCCTTTAACTTTGCCAAAGGGAAGAGTTTTTGGCTCTGCAGTTTTTCACTTCCTTTTATTTCACCAACATAGGCTATCTGGTCAGGAACGAAAGCAACAATTTTCTCCTTCCATTGGGCAATTGCTAAAGTGGACCAAGGGCACGATGCCGTGCTTGCGGTGCTATTGACTTTGACACTTTGGATTGGCTGGTTGCCGAGATAGGAAGGGTAATGTCGGTAATCTCCCTTCAGAGCCCGGACAAGGGAATCTTTCTGAATTTCAAGCTGTTCTCGTAATTTTTTATTAATTACATGCAATTTTCCATATCCAGGGGTTCTTGCAAAAAGGTTTTCCAAGGGATGAATCCTGTTGACGCACTGATCAAGCATGGAAATATGAGCTTGGAGCAATTTCGTAAATCCTTCGGGCAATTCTTGTGGAATGGTGGCAGGGGAAAAAGGTTCTTTGGCCTTTTCCGTCTCCTTTATCTCTACTTTTGCAGTTTCTTTTACGGTATGTATCTTCTTGGATTCTTTCGGTTGAACTTCGGCTGGTTCTGGCGCTTTCTCTTCCGCAACTGTGTCAGGTGATTCGGGCCTTGGTTCTTGTGCTTCTTCTTTACTTTCATCAACCTCACGCTCAATTTCTAATGAGGGAGGTTCCGGTTGCTCCTGGGGCATGGCAGCCTGAAGGTCTTTTTTCACCATTTCAAGGGTTGGGATGTCTTCACCAAGTTCATCATTTTTAACAGCCATAAAGAATGTGACCGCATCTTTGAGCGCTTTTGGAGCAAAGGTTGGCGTGAGTTGCGGGACTTCCTCCATCGCCTGCAGGACTGATTGCATAAGGCCCACGAGAACTTGCATCTCTTCAGGATTTTCAAATTGGAAGTCGGCAAGAAAATTCTCCAGCTTTCCTTTGGCATTGGTGATGTTTTTTGGTGTTACTTCCCATTCCAGCGAATGGAGGGAATGATTGAGCTGGCTTAGAACATCATCTTCAAGTTGGAGAATTTCTTCTTCACCTAAATCGATATCTGCTTCTTCCTCCATAGTTTTATCGAGGCTGGTATCGACTTCCGGTACTGTGGCAGAAGCTTCCTTTACTTCACTGGTTTCCGGATCTATTTCAATCTGGTCGTAGGTGCTAAAAAGATCCTCAACAGCACTTTCAATTTCAAAGGCCAAATCATCAATGCTGGGGGCGTCTTTCTTGGTCATCCTGGTCTCCTTGTCGTTTGCTTCATTATATCGATTTGAAATTATAATAAAGGATTAAGGATTTTGTTTGTTGAGTAAGTGCTTGGTTGCCACGTGATGTACGGTTTGTTTGCTGATTTCCTTGAGTGTTTCAAAAACACCTGTTCCTTTTACTGCGATGGCTTCAAATGCTTCAATCTTCAATTCCTTGTTGAGATCCTCTGTAAGTTCATCAACAGACATTGTTGGAACCGGCGTATCCACCAGATCTCTTTTATTGTATTGCAAGACCAAAGGCATCTCGTCGAATTTAAGATCGTACTCTTCAAGGTTCCGGCCCAGGTCTGCCAAACTTTCAATGTTTCTTTCCTTGCGTACTTTCAGGGGATCAGCAACGAAAACCAAGCCGTCCACTCCCTTAAGAACAAGTTTTCGGGTGGCGGCATACATCACTTGACCAGGCACGGTATATAATTGGATGCGGATGTTGAATCCTCGTATTTTCCCCAGGTTCAGGGGAAGCAGGTCAAAAAACAGGGTGCGGTCACCCTTGGTATCAATAGTGATCATTTTCCCTCTATGCTCACTATTCATCGCATTATATATGTAGAGCAGGTTGGTGGTCTTGCCGCATCTCCCGGGTCCGTAATAGACAATTTTACAATGTACTTCCCGCTTGCTGAGATCGATTATTGCCATGATTATCCTTCAAATATCTTCCGGATGGATTCCGAAATGTCTGTGATTCTACAACGTACCAAACCCAAAGAAACCTCTTCCCCAAAAATTGTTACAAGGATGAGATCGTTGCCGATGCGGCCAAAGTTAATGTTCCCGGTTTTACCTTTGTGGAAAAGAAGGGAAAAATCATCTTCCCCAATGAGCTTGGCCATCTGAGAAGTGGCACCAAGATTTGCAGCCGCCAGTGCTGCTAATGATATGGAATCAACATCTTCCGATTCCTGGCCGCAGTTCACCAGTATGTTCCCGGCGCTGTCAATAAGGAGAACAGTCCTGACCCCCGCGTTGATAAGGGAGTTGACGAGAATGTCACTCGCTTTATTCAGGATTTCAGATGTTAAAATGTAGTCTGGCATGGGCTGGCTCCTGCAAAAAAGAGGTGGTGAATCCTGTTTTAGTAGCAAATCAATAGTATTAATCCCGCAAAATTCGGGAATGGAGTTCCTGGGCCATGTGCATTCAAGGAGTTATAGCAAAATACCTCGATGAATTAGTACATTCTACCAATTCATCGGTAATGTTATTACATTGTTTTATTAACTATATCATTAACTTATTCCAGAAAGCAATATTTGGGAGATTGGCCAATTCCAGAGTGGCGAGCCGACACCTGCCAGAGGATGAATCATTGAAGATTCTCCTGTTTGAGGTTTGTCGTTGCCTGATTCATCACAAATGTTAGCAGTGTTTTTCAAGTTGAAAATGAGAGATACGTGTTTGAAAATGTTGATGCAAGGCGTGAAGTTATAGTTCCCTGGAATTTTTTATGACGTTGCAATCATTAAAAAAACAATACCCTTTTGGGAACATTTTTTAATGGCTTATGTAATATATAATACTTTGTTTCGGGGATTTAGGCCAGAGTTTTTGAAGGATTACATTGAGTTGTTTACGTTTTTTATTATTAGTATAGTATCTTTCCTGAATGGTTCGTTATGCTGCTGCCCATTTGATTACGTATGATCATTATTACTAATAAGATAATACATGGTTATTTAAACAAGGTAATAAAGTTCTGTCTTTTTTCGTAACTGTAACCTTGTTGCTTCAAGGCGGCAATGATTTTGGCATGAGGACCCATGGCTACGGCTTACAGTATATAATTATAATTGCTTTGTGCTTTATAGATGGAAAAAAAAATACTCTCTTGTATAAAACTCACCCCGCTTGACCGCCATTTTGTTGATTTTTTACTGCGGTTGGCAAAGCAGCCCTCTGCAGAACTTGAACTGGGTGCTGCCCTTGTCAGTAACTATACTGGGAAAGGCCATGCATGCGTAAATTTAGAGATGTTATCCGGTAGATCTCTGCCGGATGAACTCAAGGAAGGGGACAGTGATGTAATTTGTCCCCAACTTAAGGCGTGGGTGGAAACTCTTACCCGTAGCGGAGTAGTTGGAAGACCGGGTGAATTCAAGCCTTTAATTTTCTCCCACCCCAGGTTGTATCTCCACCGCTACTGGGAGTATGAAAAAAACGTTGGCAATTTCATTCTTAAACGTGGCGGGAAGATAGGAAATGATAGTAATTTTTCAAGACTTGCTCTAAGTGTGGACCGACTTTTTCCGTCATCAAGCGACACGACGGATTGGCAGAAAATTGCGGCGCTGGCAGCTGCAACGAGGCAGTTTTGCTTGATTACCGGCGGTCCGGGAACCGGGAAAACTACCACCGTGGCCAAGATTCTCGCCTTACTCCTTGAACAGGCCGCGGTCGAGGGAAAATCTCTGCGCATTTTACTCAGCGCTCCCACAGGTAAAGCAGCGGCCCGGCTGCAGGAAGCCCTTCATGCCGCAAAGGCTGATCTGGCTTGCGAAAAGAGAATCAAGGAAATCATACCGGTAAAAGGTTCGACAGTACACCGCCTCCTAAGCTATCAGCCTCTTTCCAAATCATTTCTGTATACCCATGAAAATCCATTACCTGCTGATGTGGTGGTGGTGGATGAAGCTTCAATGATAGACCTTTCGTTGATGGCTAAATTGATGTATGCAATTCCTGCCCAATGCCGCTTGATATTGCTAGGCGATCGTGACCAGTTAGCTTCTGTTGAGCCGGGATCGGTACTTGGCGATGTCTGTGCGGAACAATGCAGCAAGACATTTTCTGAAAAATTTATAGCCGACGTCCGTGACATTACCGGTGAATCTTTTGTGCCGGATGTTCGTGTCATGGAAAGTAACTACTGCGACTCAATCGTCGCGCTGCAAAAAAGCTACAGATTTGGAAGAGAAAGCGGCATCGGCGCGGTCGGTCTTGCTGTTGTTGAAGGCAAATGGGAAGAGGCTTTATCTCTGCTTGAAAGAGGAGATTACGCAGATCTTGCCTTCCGGGAATTGTCGCCATCACCGGCGGGATTGCAGGAAATGCTCAGGCCAAAGGTATTGGAACATTTTGCCGGGTTTTCAAGCCTTACATCTGCCGAGGATGTTTTATTATCTTTACATAATTTCAGCATACTGGGCGCTTTACGTCATGGGCCTTATGGCATTAATGCCATTAACCGGATTGTTATGGAGATTTTGAAAAAAGAAGGCTTGATCAATAGCGTTTCAGGGATATATCAGGGTAAACCTATAATGATAACTGAAAACAATTACGATCTTGGCCTCTATAATGGGGATACCGGTATATTTTTTCCAGATCCTGATTCGGCCGGCCAATTAAGGATTTACTTTGCAGGGGCAGCCGGGGCCCTGAGGAAATTGGCACCGGCCAGGCTTCCACCTCATGAAGTCAGCTATGCTGTCACCGTCCATAAAAGTCAAGGTTCCGAGTATGACCATGTTCTCCTCATTCTTCCTGACAGAATGTCAAAAGTATTGACCGGGGAGTTGGTATACACTGCGCTGACCAGGGCTAAAAAAACAGTGGAGGTCTGGGGAAAGAGGAATATTTTCGCAGAGGCGGTAAGGGCCAGAATCAGTCGTGATTCAGGACTTCGCCATAATCTGGCGGGAAAGAATTTTTTTTCAGTTTGACCTTTTGTATTCCTATGCTATATTCACCAAGTTATTCAACTGAATAGCGGCAATGTGAAGCGTCGCATGAGGTTGAACCTTTCCTGGGTGATTTTTTCGGGATTTTACATCACGTATTATTTTAGGGAAATTTCAAGGGAGTTCTCTGTGTTTTTTTGAACCACGACTCTTTGTATCCCTATTGAAAAAAGAACTCTAATCGTTTCAAGGTCTTAAGCAATTGGGAAAATTTTGAATTAATGTGAGGTGTTCTCTTGGATAGAAAAAAAATACTGGTTGCGAATCGAGGAGAGATAGCCATCCGAATCATCCGTGCCATTCAGGAGCTTGGCCACACCGCTGTTGCGGTCTACGAGACTCCTGATAATGATGCACTCCATATCAGGATAGCTGATGAAGCGGTCTGGCTTGGTGACGGACCCAGAGCCGATTACCTTAATATTGATAAAATGATAAAGGCTGCCAAGAAAGCCAGAGTCGATGCCATCCATCCTGGTTATGGATTTCTTGCGGAAAATCCTGGTTTTGCCAAGGCCTGTGAGGATGCCGGTATCATTTTTATCGGCCCCTCTGCAGAGGTAATCCAGAGCCTCGGTGACAAGGTAACGGCCCGCAGGATTATGGAAGGAGCCGGTATCCCCATGGTGCCCGGCACCCAGAACCTGAGCCCTGGCGAAGCAGGGATAGAGGAGGCCAAGGAATTTGCCGACAAATATGGGTATCCGGTCATGCTCAAAGCCACCGCCGGTGGCGGCGGCAGGGGTATTCGCCGGGTTGAAAATGAAGAGCAGCTTATCCGCGATATTCCCATGGCCCGTTCCGAGGCAGGGGCGGCCTTTACCAACGATAACGTCTATCTTGAAAAAGTGGTGCTTAATCCCAAACATGTCGAAGTGCAGATCATTGCCGATACTTCCGGCAATACCGTTCATCTCGGCACCAGGGACTGCTCAATCCAGCGCCGCAACCAGAAGCTCGTGGAAATTGCGCCGGCAAGGATCCAGGACCAAGGCCTGCTGGACAGGATCTGCGCAGCGGCTGTCAAGGCTTCGCAAGCGGCACAGTATACCAATGCCGGCACCGTAGAATTCCTGGTCGACAAAGACATGAATTTTTATTTCATGGAAATTAATACCAGGGTTCAGGTGGAGCATACCGTCACAGAGATGGTTACCGGCATTGATATCGTCCGGACCCAACTCAAGCTTGCTCTCGGTAAAGAGCTCGCCTTCAAACAGGAAGATGTGCAGATCCGCGGTCATGCCATTGAAATGCGCATCAATGCTGAAGATCCGCAGAATAATTTCATGCCCGAGGCCGGCAAGACTGTGACCGTATACCGTTCTCCCGGGGGATATGGCGTGCGGCTCGACGGTTTTGTTTATCAGGGCTATACCATCCCGGATTCCTATGATTCATTGTTGGTCAAATTGACCGTGCACGGTTTCAGCTGGAATGAAACGGTGGACCGACTCAGGCGCTGCCTGAAAAATTTTGTCATAACCGGCCCCAAGACCACCATTCCTTTTTATCTGAACATTGTTAATGATGACGATTTCCAAGCAGGTGATTTTAACACCTCCTATCTGGAGACCCATCCATATCTCATAGACTATGAACAGATTTGTACTGAGGGGAATAAGCTGGCCCGTCTCATTGCCGAGATTCATCACAAGCATGAGAATCCTTACGCTGTCTGATCGTCGCAACAAAGGGCTATTACTGAGAAATAATGTAAAAAAGATACCGATCGAATACCGGTTTATCATGGATTTTGAAAAGGAGTCATTATGGAACGAATCGTTCAGGGAATGAGTATTGACGAAGTACTGAGGATACTTCGCAGCGCAGACGGATATTATATTACCAACACTGCTCGTGATTTATCCCAATCCGATTTCAAAAACAGAATCCTTTTACACACGGATTTATTGGCTGCTAAACCAAGAGAAGCAGCAGGGTTTTTCTCCCTTGAAATTACGGGCGGTGCCTCTGTCCATGTTGATATCCTCAGGAAACAGGTGGATCCCTTTCTGAAACTTGAACTGTTGCGGGAAAAGATGCCCCATACCATGTTCCAGACCCTGTGCCGGGGAGTAAACCTCTTTGGCTACCGGCCATATCCTCAGAACGTCATCAGGCTTACAGTGCGGGAGTTTGCCAAGTATGTTGATGTATGGCGCGTCTTCGATTTCATGAACCATATCCCCAATATGCAGGCTGTTTTCGAAGAAGTGCAGAGGGCGGGAAAGATTCTTGAACCAAGCATATGTTTTTCCACCGGTCCTGAGCATACCGATGAATTCTATGTCCAGAAGGTTGGTGAAATTCTGGACGTCACCGGCGAAAACATCCTGCTGTGCATCAAAAACCATGGTGGACTCGGTACACCCAAACGTATAGGTGAATTGGTCGATGCCATCAAGCAGAGATATCCTGAACTTGTTATCCATTATCACGGCCACAATACCGACGGCAATGATATAGGCCGCATTACCGCTGCAGTGCTTAACGGGGCAACCATCGTTGATGCCTCTGATCATGCCTTTACCGGATATTATGGACCGCCGCCCATCCTGACGGTGATCCAAACCCTTAATGAATACGATAAAAAGGCAGTAGGCGTTGATGAAGAGGCGATTATCGAGACCTCTGAGGTGCTCCGTCATGAACGTGAACATTATGAATATTTTGAATCCCAGTTTAAAGGATTTTCACCAACCGTACAGATCCACAAGCTGCCTGGCGGTGCCATGGGCAGTAGCTTTGAGCAGGCCGTTAAAGGCGATTTTTTGGACCGCATGCCTGAAATTCTCCATGATGAATTGCCCAAAGCCCAAGTCGAACTAGGGAACTGGTGGAGTGTTACCCCTGGTTCACAAATATTGTGGACCACAGCGGTAAGCAATGTTTTGGATGATGACCGGTACGGCAATCCATCAGGCGATCTCAAGAATTTGCTGCTCGGCAAATACGGACCCTTTCCCTTTTACCAACCTGAGGACTGGATTTATGAAAAGGTCTTTGGGCCCGAGTGGAAAGATATCCTTGCCAAGGATGGCGGCATAGATGAAATCGAGGATATAGATGTCGAAAAGGAACGCAAAAATCTTGCTGAGCGTCTGGGGTATGAACCCACCGAACAGCAACTGGTGACATATCTCCAACATCCGAACGACGCGGTTAATTTCTTTGAGTTTGAGGATAAATTCGGCAAGGTCTATGTCCTGCCGCCGTCCATTCTGATCCGTCGAGGTGGCTTCAAGCTTGGCGAAACATTGACCTTCAGGGATCATTACGGCAAGGAACATATAATAGAGGTCGGCCCTGAACAGAAGTCCGATAACGGAGACACCAATGTCTACCTAAATGTTGATCATCATCAAAGGGTGTTTGTCTTCCAGGCAGAAGCCCAACAGGCCGGTGCTGCACAGGCGGTGCAGTTAAGTAAGGAAGAGATTGAAGAGCTAGCCCAAGTGGGTGACGTTCGTGCTCCCTTTGCTGCCAATGTCTGTGAAGTGAGTGTTGACGATGGCCAGGAAGTCGATGTTGGGGATCAACTCCTGATTCTTGAGGCCATGAAGATGCAGACTCCGGTTAACAGCCAGGTGGCAGGGAAGGTGGTGAAGATTTCCACCAAGATCGGTCAGGCTGTAAAACCTGGTGATAAATTGGTCAAGGTCGAAGCCGGCTGAGAATAAAAAAATTAATGGGTCAAAAATTACGGCCCTGGTTTTTTTTCGGGTGAGAGCTGGTACATCTTTAGCGAGAGTTGCATTCAAAGAGGTAACAAGGCGGCAAGGAGGAGGCCTCGGTAGCGTATATGAAATACGTCGAGAAAGCCGACGACGCGGTCAATTCTGTTCAATCCCCCCTTGAGGGGGACAAAGTTAGAATTTGAATGTGACTTGGTATTAAGAAACAAGTAAAGGCATCAAGGGCCAGCTGGGACCCAAGATGCCTTTTTTAATGCACGTCTGAAAATATAACCCTCTGGATTGGTCAAAGAACTTTTGCTTTGCCTTCTGCCGTAAAACACCGGCCAGAGGGGGTACAAAAGCCACTCGCCAAGAGGAACGGTGTTTATTTGCAAGATATTCTTTCTAGGAAATGGTGATCACTGAATTTTCAACGCCGATCTCGGCTTGCTGTTTTTCAGCATTGGCAGGATCAGTACACCATTCTCCATTCACAACGAATTTGTATTCGTATCGCCCCGGTTTGAGAGGCAGTTTTTTCTTGAAAACATCTCCTTTGAATTTTCGCATCCTGAATTGGGCCGGGTCCCAATTATTGAATTCGCCAGCCAGAAATACTTCTGAAGCGTTAGGGGCATGGAGCTGGAATTCCGTTGACGGGATGGTCTTTCTGGTCTTTTTGGGTGGCGCACTTTTTTTTACGGTTTTTGGTTTGGTTTTTGAAGAGACTGCCATCTGATTCCTCCTGAAGCGCTGTTTCGTATTTTTTCGTTTTAGGGTGATTTGAAATGGTGAGCTGCTTCCCTTTTTGAGGGATATACCTCTTTTACAAATTGATAATGCAAGATGGGAAATATGTTTGTCAAATAAAAAATATCATGGCGTCGCAAAAAGTCCGATCTGCTGTGTTGTAGTGGGTTCTCGGAATGCTCAATATACCCTATGTATGCACCCCAAGGGCATTCGTTTCACAGCACCTCCGCTTCCTCAACACCACTACGCCTTGCATATCGAACTATTAAGCTTAGCCATCCCAATATTATTTATGAGTACATTAAATATATTTGGATTCAAGAAAAAGTTAACCGGTTAAACCCTCCTTTGGCAAACCATGGCCGCGATGCGTTTATTCCGGATATTTCAAAGATGATTACTTCGAGAACGAGAAATGTTTTGGTATTTTTGCGGACACAACCCGTAAGGGTATCGCCATGCAGACCTAAGGCGGCATGGAGGTGAATTTTAGGCTCCTCGCCGTCCCAAAAAATGGAGCCGCCTCCCAGCATTTCGTGGCTGTCGCTCAGTTCCTTCCAGACAGGGTCCGGCGGCATGGTCGGCTCCCTCGGCCCTGTAACAACACCGGCCTCTTTTATGCCGCCTAAAACATGCAACCAGCCGGAACGAATATTTTCTTTAATAACCACCTCGCGCAATTTTTCTAGAAAATCTTCACCATCATCAAAACGCAGCATAAAAATCCTGTCCATGGATCCTGATCGGTATTCCATATGGTAATTACTCCTTGTGGTTAGCAAAGTTTTTGCGTTCTTGAGCAGCCTTGAGCATCCTGAATATTTCGCGGCTGAACACCGGTTTTCTGGTAACAGCAAATTGCAGGGCTGATTTTTTAACACCATGCACGTCCAGGGAGGGCAGGTCGTTATGCGCCCTCTCCAGAATGGCGCTATGCCATTTTTCATCGAGTCGGATTCCTTGCTTTTCGGCATCCCCAAGCAAACTGAGAACTTCGGTTATGATTGAATCCCGCAACTGTTCTATGGCGCGGAATTCCTGCTTTTTTTTGAGCTGCGAGCCTTTCCTTTCTTCAAGAAAGTTCAATAATGGCTCCGTGTCCATGGCGCGGAGTTCCTTGGCAATATATTTTACCTGTCTTTTGCGGGCTCCTCCCTTGAGAGTTTTTGCAGCAACGATTTCGTTAAGGATAAATGCTTGGCAAGGCAGCTTTTTAATGTCCGCAGCGGAAAGAGCGACAAGCTCTTGGGCGAGGTTTTCAACGGCCTTGGCCCGCCTTTTTTGTTCAGAACGGCTCAACGAGTTTTCCATAAAAAAAATCTCTTGCACGGTTTGAAGCTTTTTAGTTGTCTTTTTTTTAGGGGCTGCAGTAGAATTTTCCGCAGCGACGATTGGTCGAGATATTTTCTGCTTTTAACAGAATCATTCTTGTTCATCAATGGTGATCATCTATTTATTTTACGTTTATCAAAATCAAAAGGAACTACAACGATGTATGAAAAAAGGTTTTCCATCAATCAGCCCACCAGAATCCATTTTGGCGCTAATGCCATAGAGGATCTTCCCCAGATTGTCAAAGATCTTGGCGGCAATACGGTTTTTATGGTAATCGATCCGGGCCTCAAAAAGGCTGCCCTTGTTGACCAAATCGTCGCGCCTCTGAAGGATGGTTCGATCCCGTATAAGATGTACGACAAGGTAGACCCTGAACCTGGAATGAAACTGGCGGACCAGGGTGCCAAACTTGCTAAAAAAGCAGGGGCGGATTGCATCATAGGAGTGGGGGGCGGTTCGGCGATGGATGTGGCCAAGGCCATCAGTATCCTGCTCACCAATGGCGGCAAGGCAGAGGATTATATCGGGCTTGGCAAGATCAAGAAAGCGGGAGTGCCCAAGATCATGGTGCCCACTACTTCCGGAACCGGGGCGGAAGTGACCTTCACAGCAGTGTTCATCAATGAGAAAACCAAGTCCAAAGGCGGCATGAACGGTGACCCTCTGTACCCGGAGGCGGCTGTTCTTGACCCAACCCTAACCTTGAGCCTTCCACCGGATGTCACAGCCGCTACAGGGATAGATGCATTTACCCATGCTTTGGAGGCCTATGTTTCAACCCAGGCTCATACCATATCGGACATGTATGCCCTTGAAGCAATTGACCTAATCAGCCGGAATCTTCCAAAAGCCTATGCACATGGCGGCAATCTTGAAGCACGGTCCGCCACGCTTCTTGGCAGCTTGCTGGCGGGCAAAGCCCTGGCAACAGCCGGTGTTGGTTTGGTGCATGCCATGGCCTATCCAATGGGCGGGATGTTTGCTGTTCCGCACGGCCTGGCCAATGCAGTATTGCTTCCCTATGTGGTAGATTTCAACATTATAGGCAATCCTGAAAAATTTGCAGCCATTGCGGAAGTCATGGGCATGGAGACTGAAGGACTTGGTTTACGGGAGGCGGCCCAGAGCGTAATTGAGGCTGTATATAACCTGAATGCGGATGTGGAAATTCCTTCCAGCCTGGCCGCCCTTGGTATCCCCAAAGATATGATTCCGGAAATGGCCAAAATTGCCCTCACCGTAACCCGCCCGGTGGAGAACAATCCCAGGAAGCCTTCCCTGGAAGATGTGATACGGGTCTATGAGATAGCCTATGATGGTTGGGAATAGTCAGCAAATTCTCGGCAGTTGTTCCCCGAGAGGCATATCCACTATCCTTGCAGCGCCAAGGGAAGTATTCATGGCCACCATGCCTTTATGGTCGGCAACGACCTCGCCGATAATCACAGCTTCCTTTCCGTATGGATGTTTCTGCATGGCCTCAAGAACGGATTGTGCGCTATCGGCAGGTACGGCGGCTAGCAGTTTTCCCTCGTTAGCAACATTGAGCGGATCGATCCCCAGTATTTCGCATGCCCCGCGGACTTGAGGGTGCACCGGGATCGTTTCTTCGTCAATGACAATACCAATCTGGGAAGATTTTGCCCACTCGTTTAAGGATGCGGCCGCACCGCCGCGGGTGGGATCGCGCATGGCATGGATTTCTGTTGATGCTTGCAGCATACAGTCTACCAGGCTATTGAGGGCTGCGGTATCGCTCCTGATTCTGGTCTGAAAGGACAGTCCCTCCCTGCTCGTCATTATCGCCATGCCGTGGTCAGCAATTGAGCCGGAAAGGATGATACGGTCGCCGCTCTGCAGATTGGTCGAGGATATCTGAATATTGTCAGGAAGCAGACCGATGCCGGATGTGTTGATAAAAACCTTATCGCAACTCCCTTTGTTCACAACTTTAGTGTCGCCGGTAACCACGGCAACCCCGGCCTTGTCGGCAGCGGCCTCCATGGCAAGCAGGATGCGATGCAGATCCGCGAAGGGTAATCCTTCTTCGATGATAAAGGCAACACTCAAGTAAAGTGGCCGAGCACCGCACATGGAAATATCATTCACTGTGCCGTTTATGGCAAGATCGCCTATGTCACCGCCAGGGAAGAAAATTGGATCCACTACAAAGGAATCGGTGGTAAAGGCAAGGCGGCCGGGGGGGAGGGCGAGCACAGCTTGGTCATCGAGCCTGTCGAGCAGGGGGTTTCCGAATCTGGGCAGAAAGAAGTTGGCAATGAGATCCGCGGAAAGCTTACCACCGCTGCCGTGGGCCAGTTGCACCGTATCATGATCCATGACCGGCAGAGGACATGAGTATTTGTTTATATCAACGTTCATATTCGGCCGACTCTCGCCATATTGTATTTGTAATACGCGGCGCAAGCCCCTTCATTTGAAACCATGGTTGCTCCCAGAGGATGTTCCGGAGTACATTCTTTACCGAATGCCGTGCATTCCTTTGGTTTTTTGAGGCCCTGCAGCACCTGGCCGCTTATACAGATTTCCGGCTCCCTTGGGTAAATCGACGAAACCGGGAATTTCCTTTCCGCATCAAAGTCGGCAAACTTTTGTCGAATCCTGAGGCCGCTTGCCGGAATGGGACCGATACCGCGCCAGTTTCGGTCAGCAACCTCGAAAACCGTGTTAATGATCTCTTGTGCTGGAATATTGCCCTCGCGTTTGACCGAGCGCCGATACTGGTTCTGCACCTCATATCGGCCCTGTTCGAGCTGTTTGACCACCATGAGGATACCTTCCAGGATATCCATTGGTTCAAATCCCGTAGGAACGATGGGCACCTTAAACCGGCGGGCAATGGCTTCATAATCCTGCCAGCCCATAACTGTGCAGACATGACCTGGAGCCAGATATCCCTGCACCCTGTTGTCCGGCAAAGAGAGCAGGGCGCGTATGGCCGGCGGAACCAGGACATGGCTGGAAAGTACACTGAAGTTATGAAGTCCTTCTTTCTCCGCCTGGAGTATGGTCATGCCATTTCCCGGCGCCGTCGTCTCAAAACCCACCGCAAAAAACACCACTTGCCGGTCTGGATGTTCTCGGGCAATTTTGACCGCCTCAAGGGGAGAGTATATAATCCTCAAATCCCCACCCGTGGATTTGACTTTGAACAGATCATGGTCGCTCCCCGGCACCCGCAACATATCACCATAGCTGCAGAAGGTAACTTCCGGCCTGGCTGCGATGGCAATGGCCTTATCAAGGAGTTCAAGGGGAGTCACGCACACGGGACAGCCGGGACCGTGCACAAGTTCAATTTTATTCGGCAGCAGCTGGTCAATACCGTGTTTGAGTATGGCATGGGTTTGGCCGCCGCAGACCTCCATGATTACCCATGGCCTGGTCACGTTATTATTGATTTCAGTAAGGATGTGCCTGGCGATCCAAGGAGTTCTGTATTCGTCGAGATATTTCATTTACTCTTTTTCCGGAAGGGGACGGCCAAAGATATCCAACCCTTCACTGGCAGCGGCCTGTGCCATTTCCTCCCAGGCCTGAAAGCTTTTCATGGCTTCCTCTTCATCAATAATCGACAGGGCGAACCCGGCATGCACCACGGTGTATTGCCCGACTTGGATTTCAGGGACATATTCCAGGCAGGCGGTGTTGACAGTGCCGTCATAATCTATTTTTCCCATCGTAAGACCGGATTCGTCATAGATCTCAATCACTTTTCCGGGGATCGCCAGACACATAGGTCCTCCATCAGATATTATTTCAAACAACCCTGGAACAGAACATCTTGAATACTCACAATTTTTAAACCGCACCTGAACATCCTGTCAACCATTCATTGTATATCTGCCGATCATGGCCTGGCCCAGAGAGATGCACCCATCATTGGTGGGCACCAGAGAATGGGTTAAGACGGTAAACCCATCTTTTGCAAGGGAGTGCAGTAATCCTTTGAAGAGCAGACGGTTCTGAAACACCCCGCCGCTCAGGGCAACAGTTCGCAGTCCGGATCGAGCCCTTGCATGAAGAGCTGCCGTGGTCAGAATATCTATGAGTGTCCGGTGAAAGCGTTGGCTGATGATCGTAGGAGATTGACCGGCCAGCAGGGCTTCCACCACGGAACGGACAATGGGTCGGATTGGTAATTGGAAAAAACTGTTTTGCTCAATAATCTCAAAGGAAAATGGTTCGCCGTCCACTTCTCCGGCTGTCTGCATGAACTCAATGGCCGCTTGGGCTTCATAGCGGATAACCTGCTTGCCGCCGCTCATGGCGGCAACTGCGTCAAATAACCTGCCGCAGCTGCTTGTCTTAGGACTGTTGATGTCTTTGCTGAGCATTTCAAGGATAGGATTGATGTCATGGTCGGCAAGAAAAGGAAGATGGGGCAGGTTGTAGCCAAAGGTTTCGTAGAGATAGGCTAGGGCAGTGCGCCAGGGCTCCCTAATAGCTGCATCACCTCCAGGAAGAGGCATGGGTTCAAACGAACCGCACCGCTCAAAGGTCTGAAAATCACCGATAAGAATTTCTCCGCCCCAGATCGTCGAGTCTGATCCATAGCCGGTGCCGTCCATCATCAGGCCGATTACCGGCCCTGAAACCCTGTTTTCCGCCAGACAGGCGGCCAGGTGGGCATGGTGATGCTGGACGCCGAGAAGGGGGATATCCTTTTGGTCCTGGGCCCAACGGGTGGAAAGGTATCCTGGGTGGAGATCGTGCACAATAAGATCCGGTTCCACGGCAAAGATCCTTTTGAGATGGGCAATGGTTTTCTGAAAGAAGCCATAGGCGGCAAGATTCTCCAGATCACCGATATGTTGGCTCAGATAAGCCTTGTCATCCTTGAGCAGACAGATGGTGTTCTTCAGCAACGCACCAACCCCCAGCACTGCCGGGCCGCGGTTTTGGATGAAAAGGGGAGTGGGGGCGTAGCCTCTGGCACGTCTGATCAAACGGCTATCTCCGGCCAGTCTCATGACAATGGAGTCATCATTACGCAGATAAATATCCCGGTTGTGCACGAGATAAAAATCCGCGATATCAACGAGCTGCTCAAAAGCCTCCTCATTGCCGGTGCATATTGGTTCTTCACTGATATTGCCGCTGGTCATGACCAGGGCGCTGCATGCTCCCTGGAATAAAAGGTGATGGAGCGGGGTGTAGGGCAGCATCACCCCGAATTGGTCACAACCCGGCGCTATAGATGGAGCAAGAGGATCTTCCTGCCTTTTGTCCGCTAAAAAAATAGGGCATTGGGGCGTTGACAGAATGGATTCCTCTTCCTGCGTGAGTGCACAGATAGATTTTGCAGACTCAAGGTCACGGACCATGACCGCCAACGGCTTTTCTTCCCGTTTTTTTCTGAGCCGCAAATTTTTCACTGCCACTTCATTTGCAGCGTCCACGACAAGATGAAATCCGCCTAATCCCTTAATGGCAACAATATGGCCGGTTTGGAGAAGTCTGATAGTATTATCCACCGCATCATTGCGAATTGCTAACTCCGCCCGGTCACGGGAATACAAGGTCACCTGCGGGCCGCAATCATGGCAGCAATTGGGCTGGGCGTGAAAGCGACGGTTGTGGGGATCGTCATATTCCGACTGGCAGGTAATGCACATGGCAAAATGGCGCATTGAAGTGTATGGCCGGTCATAAGGTATGTTGTCAATTATGGTGTAGCGTGGCCCACAGTTAGTGCAATTTATAAAAGGATACAGATAGCGCCTGTTGTTGGGATCGAACAACTCTTGCAAACAATCGTTGCAGATGGAGATGTCCGGTGAGATCAAGGTTGCTGTTTTGCTAGGCAGAGCCGAAGCCCTGATGGTAAATGTTTTGTCATGCTGCAGTGGAATGGATTGATTTGTTATTTGGGTAAGGACGACCAAGGATGGTGGTTTGTGGTTGATATACGACAAAAAATCATCAAGGGCTTTCTGCATCCCTTCTGCTTCAATAACCACGCCTTGCGAGGTGTTAGACACAAAACCGGTTATTTTGTATTTGTGTGCCAAAGCATGAATAAACGGCCTGAAGCCAACTCCTTGGACAATACCGTTTATCTCTATTTTTATCCGCTTCTTGTTCTTTGACATCTTCAGTAAGGTTTGTTCTTATATGTTTCCGTAAAAATCCTTATTTACCGCAGAGCACAAAGTGAAACCGTATTGGTAAACGTATTGACTTCCATGGTTTGCCTGTTTCTGTGGTGAACACGATCAGCGAGCGGATTTTCCGCAGGTTACGCAAAAAAATGCGTGCGCAACCGGTCGTGAGGAGTTTCAATTATCGGTTTTACTAAACGCCCGATTATTGTCTCCTTACAAAACAGCCGGCGATTAACAGCCACCTAATTGTTGCCAGATTAACAATCCTTAGTCATTAAGAATAGATTCTCTTTGAGTTTTATAAAAAAAACCATAAAGTATAATTTTTTGCAGTGATTTTATCTGGATCGGCTGTATGTATTTACAGGAAAGGGATGCCCCCCGCAGTTCAGGTTGTATTAAGTTGTTTTAAGAGGATGAATATATCTTTATCCTTGAAATTTATGCACAAAACAGTATAGAAATAGATATGTGGTGTTGGATGTCGGGAGAGAATATCCAACCCACAATTTTTTGTGACCCAGAGATTTGCCGGAGGGGCTATGAAACGAATACTTTTGATAGAAGATGATGACACGATGCGAGGCATGCTCCGGCGTATGTTGGAACTGGAAAATTTTGAAGTTATGGAAGCATCCGACGGCAATGACGGCTTGATAAAATACAGAAACAATCCGGCTGATATTGTGATAACCGACATTATTATGCCCAATAAGGATGGCCTTAACACGATTGACGACTTGCTCCGCGAATTTCCCAATGTCAGGATTATCGCTATCTCAGGAGGAGGCAATATAAAACCGGAACGGTATTTGTCGCTGGCCAAAACCCTGGGAGCTCAGTACATTCTTGAAAAACCCTTTTCCCGCAAACAGTTACTTGACGCTATCTGGAGAACAAAAGACGGTGTTACCTCATAAAATTTTTTACCACTCTCTACTAGTTTTTCAGAACATGAGGAATTATCCTTTATACAGGATGGCGCAATGAAATTAACAATCCACAGAAAAATACTGCTTGGGTTTTTCGGCATTATTGCTTTGATGGTCATATCCAGCTCTTATATTCTTGTCGAGCTGAAACGGGTCAAGGAAGCTGCCCAGTTAACGCTTTCATCAAACGTACAAAGTATTGATTTAGCGAAACAGCTTAAAACAATCCTCTACGATGAAGAAGGCTATGCCCAGAAGTTTTTAATATCGCTCGATAAAACATATTTAAGTCTCTACCTAGAAAGCTCCCGTCGTTTTGACCGTAACCTGCATGCATTGCATAGACTTCAAAAGGATGAAAATGAGCGTTCGCTTACCAATAATTTACGGTCAACCCATGAATGGCTCATAACAAGTCTGGAAAATGAAATTGAAGAAACTGATCCCGAAGGCAATAGCAGTTTGACCAATAGGTGGCTCAAAACCATTGAGTTTCTGCAAAGAACCCTGGATCACCTTATCGGTTTGAACCAGTTATCCATCGGCAATGCCATGTCCGATGTGGACACTGTTACCGAGAGGTCTGCAAGTGTTGCCCTCATTCTCATAATTTGTACATTGATACTTGCTCTCACTATCGCTACCTTCATTGCTCGAACCATCACTAGGCCGATTTCTGAACTGATAAAGGGCACTGCCAGGTTTGCCAAAGGAAGTTTCGAACCGGTTTCTGTTTCCTCTGAAGATGAAATGTCTCAGCTTGCGTCTGCATTTAACGACATGGGCGGAGAAATTAAAGAACTCAATGAGCTTAAAGCAGAGATGATGGGCCAGATTTCCCATGAATTAAAAACCCCTCTGCAGACTATCCAAATCGCCCACGACATTTTGGAATCTCAGCGCCTAGGCCAATTAAATAAAGACCAGCGCGAGCTGATTGCTTCAATATATGAGAGCAGCCAAATGATCACTACCTTCAGCAATCAATACCTTGATATTGCCAAGGTTGAGGCAGGTATGATGCAGTATACCCTGCAGCTTACTGATATTCGTAAGATAGTCGCAAGTGTGTATGACGAAGTCAAGCTTCTTACCGATCGGAAGAACATAAAGGTGCGCGTCAAGGCCCACGATAAAACTCCTTTGGTGTATGTAGACCGGGGAAAAATGAGTATGATCTGTCGAAATCTTTTCAGTAATGCCATCAAGTATTCGCCAGAAGGTTCCTGTGTAGATGTTTATGTTGCTCCTAACAAATATGGGGTCCAGTTATCGGTTGCTGACCAGGGCATCGGCATTGCTCCGGAAGAGCTGCCCGTTATATTTACCAAGTTCTATCGGGCAAGGAATTCCGATAAATACGGCAGCAAGGGGATAGGCCTGGGCCTGGCGATTGTCAAAGCATTTACCGAAGGTCATAAAGGCAGGGTATGGGCAAAGAGCGTCATTGGTAAAGGATCAATATTTACAGTAGAGCTCCCGGCTGCGCCCAAGGAACTCGTTAAGTCTAAGGAAATTGTTAGAGTTAATGAGCCGCATTACCTTAGTAAAATATAGACTGTGGGCTCTTTATTTTATCCTCCTCCTTCTTCTTGGCGGCTGCACCTCTCTTTTCAGTTCCCTTGATAAGGAAAAGCAGGCACGGCATCATATTGATTCAGCCGAGCATCTTGAGAAGGCTGGAAGACTTTATGAAGCTGCTGAAAAGTATGCCTTTATAGCGACAGAGTACCCGTCCTCCTCCTGGTATTACAAGGTTTCTGTGCGTAAGGCCGGTATGCTCTTGTGCCATCCTGATAATCCAAATGCTGATATTGACGCTTCGCTTCATTGGTTCTCTATTTACGAGAATTTTGCTGAATCTGCTCAAGAAAAGGAAAACGTCGGGCTTTTAATCAAGCTACTGGAGCAGACCAAGGCACTTCAAGGAAAGAATAAGCACCTTGCTGCTGAAAATAGCAAGCTTTTATCCAGCGTCATCGAGCTTACAGAGAAACTACACGTCGGCAAGGAAGAAGTGGAGATGATGGAGTCTGAACTTGAGCAGACATATGAGACACTCGATCAGACTCAAGAAGCCCTCGAGAAAATGAAAGAAGTTGATATACAAATCCACAAGAGCAAAAAAGAGTAGTAATCTTAAATTATTAATTTAAGGACTAATGAGCCTGGTTCCGTTAATGGATAAACAGCTGCTGGCTGTTTTCTTCTTCCTTCTATTTGTTGGAGGATGTACCTCTTTTTTCCGGCCTCCTGAATATGATGAACAGGCGGTGAAGCTTCTGAATATGGCCCGAAAACTTGAGAAGGCCGGCAAACTCAATGAAGCAGCCCAGCAGTATATTCTGGTCACGACTGAACATCCTTCCCCTCTGCACTATAAGACTGCTGTGCGCAAAGCCGCCCTGCTTTTAAGCCACCCGGATAATCCGCAGAAAAATAGCAACACTGCATTGCAATGGCTACGGAAATATGAAGAGTTACCTCTCTCTCCTGATGAAAAAGAATTTGCCCAGCGAATAATAATACTGCAGGAGAAATTTGAGGAGTTTGAAGGCCAGAATGCCCATGTTAAAAATGAATACAACAAGCTTATTATCAAAAACGTCAAGCTGTCTTCTGAAAGCACCAAGGTGTTGGATGAAAACGCTAATTTGGCGGCTGAAAATCAAAGCCTGATGGATGCGAATAACAAACTTTTGGATGATATTAAAGAGCTTAAGAAAAAGCACGAAGCGGATAATGAAAAAATACAGGAGTTTGAAACCAAACTTCAACAGGCCCATCAATCGATGTTAGAGGCCAATAGGGCGCTTGAGAAAATGAAGGATGTTGATGCCCTTCTCCAGAGCAAGCAGAAGGAATAATATGGTCTTGCAGCCTGTCAATCCCTAACCGCATCGGTTCCTCAACCAGTTCAGCCATGTATCCATCCCCTGGCCTGTTTTGGCCGATACCGCATGGAATTCGAGCGCCGGGTTCACGGCCAGCGCCAGCCGCCGGCATTCCTCCATATCAAAGTCAACATAAGGCAGCAGGTCTGTTTTGGTGATGACACCGAGACTGGCAGCCTCGAACATGGTGGGATATTTCTGGGGCTTGTCGTCTCCTTCGGTGACGCTGATGATCACCACTTTCATGTCCTCCCCCAGGTCGAACAGGGCCGGGCATACCAGGTTACCTACATTTTCGATAAATAATAAGGAGTGATCTTTTAGCGGCAATTGGTGTATTGCCCATTCGATCATCCGGGCGTCCAGATGGCAGCCGGTGCCGGTATTCACCTGCACCACCGGCACACCCGTTGCCTCAATGCGTTGGGCGTCCCGCATGGTCTGCTGATCTCCTTCGATCACCGCTATCCTGATTTCATCATTAAGAGCCCTGATCGTCTGTTCAAGGAGGGTGGTTTTTCCTGAACCGGGCGAGCTCACCAGATTGAGGGCCGTGATGTTTTGCGATTGGAAATATTCCCTGGTTATCCGGGCAACCTGATTGTTCGAGAAAAGGATGTCCTGCTCAACCCGCACGGTACGCCGGTGCTGGTGGTCATGGTTGTGGCCATGGCCGGAAGGTTTGTGGATTGTCACGCTATTGTCGGAAGGACTGCATCCGCAGTGATCGCACATGGTATCATTCGTCAATGGTTACGGACAGGACCCGCATGTCCTTTCCTTGAATTATATCGGTCAGAAATTCATTACAAATGGGACATTCTTCAAAATAGGCGGTCACCGGCTGGATGGCATCGCATTTCCGGCATCGCGCCTTGGCCGCCACTTCATTGATCACCAGTTCCGCTCCCTCTGCAAAAGTGTTTTTTGCCGCCGCCTCAAAACCAAAGCGTAAAGCGTCAATCATTACGCCGGACATGGTGCCGATTTCAACTTCGATGTGGTTGATGCATTTTGCATGCTCTTTTTTGGCATTGGTTATGGCAAGATCAACAATGTTCATGGCCAAAGACATCTCGTGCATGGATCGTATTGTAACGTATTGAGAGCTTTCCAGCTAGACGCATTTCGGACTTCAAATAAATTCATTAATTTTGATAATTACCTGGAATCGTTCTTCTGCAATCTATACAATAGCTTAAGGCACAGACACCGGGCAAGAGTATCTTCACAAGAGGGCAGCCATGATATTCAAAGTAATTGCGAAACAGGAGCTGGCAAAGCTTTTTGAGGCCCTGTTGGCCAACCGCGTTGTCGGTCCGGTCCGGAAGGGCAGCGACAAGAACGGTACTCCCATCTATTCTTTTGAAGTTGTCTATGATTTTACCCAACTTCAGCTTGATTATACCTCCACCCAGTATCCTGCCAAGCGTTTCTTTCTCCCCTATACGGAAACCCTCTGCACCTTTGAAATTGCGGGTGACTCCTGGGAAAAAAAGGTTGATTTCAACATCTACCAGCCCCAGGTGCTGTTCGGTCTGCATGCCTGCGATATCAACGCCTTGAATAAACTGGACAAGGTATTGCTCGAAAGCGCCTACCCAACGCCATACTATGCCAGCAAACGGAAAAACATGTTCATAGTGGGGATTGACTGCGAGCCGCAACCGTATTGCTTCTGCCGTTCCATGGGCACGGACACGGCGCTGCACGGCTTTGACATGTTCCTTACCGACCTGGGTAAAAAATATTTTGTCGAGATCCAATCAGCCGCTGCCTACAATTACCTGAAACACATGCAAACCAGCGATCCTACTGAAGAGGACCACCTGCGTTACATGGCGGTGGAAGAGGCCAGGCATGAAAAATTCATGGCCCAGGTGGACACCACCGATCTTACCAAGATTCTGGACATGGAATTTCAGTCCGAGGTCTGGAAGCATTGGGGTGATAAATGTTTGTCCTGCGGCACCTGCGCCAGCGTCTGCCCCACCTGTTACTGTTACGGCGTTGCCGAGACGGTGGATCTCGATCTCAAGCATGCCGCCAAAATGAAACACCTGCATTCCTGTAACCTCATCGATTTTGCCGAGGTGGCCGGCGGCCATAATTTCCGGCCCGATAGCCATACCCGCCTCAAGTATCGGTATTATCACAAGCACCGAGGATTTGTCGAGGCCTTTGAGGAATCGCTCTGTGTGGGGTGCGGGCGCTGCGGCGAGGCCTGCCTGGCCAATATAACCGTACCGGAAGTCATAGCCAGCGTTAGACATGAGGAAATTTGATTATGGAAAGATTAGAATTTGTCGATGTCCTGAAGGAGGAGCGGCCCGAGGCGCCCAGGCATGATCTCGGCAGTTTTGAGTATACTTACAAGGCCGAGATCACCAATGTCTATCCCATGACCGAACAGGAAAAGCTCTACCAGATCCAGATCATTGATCCGGAAAAACGGCGCGGGTTCACCTTCCGGCCCGGCCAGTTCGTCATGCTCGAGGTCCCGGGTATCGGCGAAGCGCCGTTCTCCATATCCTCATCGCCCATCCGCCGTGGCGACATAGAATTGTGTATCCGCAAGGTGGGCAATCTCACCAATTTCCTGGCCAAGGTGAAGCGCGGCACCCAGGTGGGGATCAGCGGACCTTTTGGCACCTGTTTTCCGGTGGAGAAGATGTATGGCCAGAATATTATCCTGATTGCCGGTGGCCTGGGCATTGCTCCCTTGCGGTCGCCGACCATGACGGTCCTGGAAAATCGCAGCCGTTTCGGGATGGTGGAGGTGATCTACGGCGCCAAAAGGCCGTCCGAGCTGCTCTTCACCTATCTCTATGATATGTGGCGCAAGTTCGACATCAACTTGAACATTATTGTCGAGGAACCGGACCATACCTGGGACGGCCCGGTGGGGCTCATCACCGAAATCCTGCAGGAACGCATCGGAGCCCTGCGGGATGTTCTGGAACAGGAAACCTATGCCATTGTCTGCGGGCCGCCGGTCATGTTCACCTTTGTCTGCAACATGCTGATGGCGGCCGGCCTGCCCATGCACAAGATGTTTGTGTCACTGGAGCGCCGCATGCACTGCGGCCGCGGCAAATGCTGCCGGTGCAATGTCGGTTCCACCTATACCTGCCTGAAGGGGCCGGTGTTTGATTACTGGTCGGTAATGAATCTTAAGGAGGCCATCTGAAAATGTCAGCGGAATTGAGCTATATGGGAGTGGACTTGACTCGGCCCCGGGTGGCGTTTTTCGAACTGAGTTCCTGTGAAGGATGCCAACTGCAACTGCTGAACAAGGAGGCCTCCCTGCTGGATTTTTTTAATCTTTTGCAGGTCGTGCAATTCAGGGAGGCCATGAGCGAAAAGGACGATACCTATGATGTCGCCTTTGTCGAAGGCAGTGTGACCCGGGCAGATGAAGAGGAGCGGCTCAAGATTATTCGTAAAAGGGCCAAGATCCTGATCGCCTTTGGTTCCTGCGCCTGTTTCGGCGGCGTCAACCAGTTGAAGAACCGTTTCGCGGACCAGGATTGGGTGAAAAGGGAAGTGTACGGCGATTTTGCCATCGACACCCAACCGGTGCGGCCCCTTGCCGATATAGTCGAGGTGGATGTGAATATTTATGGCTGTCCCGTGAAAAAGGAAGAGGTGGAGCGGATCGTCACCGATCTGGTGGTGGGCAAGACCATCCTTTATCCGAAATATCCGGTATGCATGGATTGCAAGGCCAATGAGAATATCTGCCTGTTCGATTTGGGCGAGCCCTGTCTCGGCCCGGTGACCCGCGCCGGGTGCGATGCCTGGTGCCCCAACAACCGCATGGGCTGTTGGGGATGCCGCGGTCCGGCCGAGGCGGCCAATGTGGAGCAGCTCAAAAACATCATGGCTGAACACGGCTTTTCCAGCGAGACCTTGTTGGACCGGCTGGAATGTTTTGGCGGTTTTTCTGCCTTTGTCGATGGTTTGCGGCAGCCTCAACAAGACACGGGCAAGCAGGGGAGTGGTATATGAAGCTGACGTGCGATATTGATGTGCATCATCTCACCCGGGTGGAAGGCCACGGCAATATTCATATCCGGATCAGGAACGGCGAGGTTGTCAAAGCGCAATGGGAGGTGGTGGAAACGCCCCGTTTCTTTGAAGCCATGCTGGTCGGCAAGAAGTGGGAAAACGCACCCTACCTCTGCGGCCGCATCTGCGGCATTTGTTCCATCGGTCATACCCTAGCCTCCATCCGGGCGGTGGAAAATTGTTTCAACATTGTCCCTTCGGAACAGACCGCCAAGCTGCGGCTGCTTCTCAAGCATATGGAAACCCTGCAAAGCCATATCCTCCATCTTTACTTTCTGGCGGCGCCTGATTTTCTCAATACCGGCAGTGTGTTTCCGCTGATCAAAAGCCATCCGGAAGTGGTGCAGCGGGCCGCCCGCCTCAAACTGCTGGCCAACGATTGTTGTGATGTCATCGGCGGCCGCAGATTGCATCCGACCCGCACCGTGGTTGGCGGTTTTACCATGCTGCCGGACAAATATCAGCTCGAGCAATTGCGGCAACGGCTCGAGACTTCCATGGCCGACCTGGAACAAAGCGCCGAGCTTTTTGCCTCCTTTGCCATCCCCGACTTCAGCCGGGAAACGGAATTCGTCTCCCTCAAAGGCAAGGGCAGCTATCCCTTTATCGGCGGCAGCCTTGTCTCCACTGACGGGGTAGAATTGCCGGAAAATGAATACCTCCAAATGACCAATGAGTATTGTGTGGAAAATTCCACCTCCAAATGGAGCCGGCTGTCACGGGATTCCTTTGCCGTGGGTTCCCTGGCCAGGCTGAACAACAACTTTGCCCATCTCCATCCTTCGGCTCAGGAGGTGGCAAAGGGGTTGGGCCTTGCCCCGGTCAACCATAATCCGTTTATGAACAATGTTGCCCAACTGGTGGAATGCGTCCATGTGGTGCAGGATGCAATCAGGTTGATCCGGGAATTGACTGCAGCGGAATGGCAAGAGGTGCGCCAGCAGGTGACACCGCAGGCCGGCACCGGCGTGGCGGCGGTGGAGGTGCCGCGCGGCATTCTCTACCACTGCTATGAATGTGATCAGGATGGTCGCATTGTCAAGGCCGACTGCGTCATTCCCACCAGCCAGAATCATGCCAATATCCAGCACGATATCCAGGCATTGGCCGACAACTATGCCAAAAAAGGCAGCAGCGATAAGGAAATCGAGCTGCTGGCTGAAATGCTGGTCAGGGCCTATGATCCCTGCATCTCCTGTTCAGTACATTAATGGTTGAGTTTCGCTGAATATTAGACAAGGCCACCCGGTGGACATTCCTTATTGGAGAGAATCTATGAAAACCAATAATAGGATTTTTGCAATGGTTTGCAGATTGCTAGCACTATTCTTTTTCTTACTCATTTCTCTCCAACCGTGTTTCGCCAAAAATCCCCCAAAGATCCCTGACCCGCTCAAGCCCTGGGTTGACTGGGTCCTGCATGACCAGGAAGAACAACAGCACTGCATCCCGCACTATAACGATGCTGAAAAACTCCGGTGTAACTGGCCCACAGAGCTCAGGATAAATTTGCACAACAAGGGCGGTAAATTCAACCAATCCTGGCAGATTCTTCATGAAAGTTGGATTGCCTTACCGGGCAATGGCCGTCAGTGGCCGCAAAATGTTACAATTGATGGCAAACCTGCCATTGTTGTACATAAAGACAACATCCCCAAGATTGAGCTGCAGCCAGGCGCGCGTGTTGTAACCGGCAACTTTTCCTGGCTCCAGCTTCCGGAGTACTTGCAAATTCCCCCCCATTCCGCTCTCGTTTCTCTTTCTGTCAACAACCAAGAGGTCGGTTTCCCGAACATCGATGCAGCAGGCCGGCTGTGGCTCAAAACGGCGCACAAGGAAGAGAAGATAGAAAACCGGTTGCAGATTGAAAGTTTCAGGCTAATTGATGACAGGATCCCTGCCCGTATTGTGCTTTACACCACCCTCGATGTTGCCGGCGCTGCCCGGGAGATTACCCTTGGCCCGCTGTACCTCCCTGAAAAATTCATTCCAGTATCGCTGCAGAGTTCGCTGCCCGCCAAGCTCGAACCGGATGGGGGCATGCGCGTGCAGGTCCGGCCAGGACGCTTCAGTTTTACATTGACCCTGCGGCATGTCGGTCCGCTACAGGCCCTGTCTTTTGCTCGTCCTGATGATGGTTTCTGGCCGGCCCAGGAAATCTGGTCCTTTTACGGACGTACCGATTTGCGAATTGTCGAGATTGAAGGGGTCCAGGCCATTGACCCTTTACAGACTTCAATGCCGCAACATTGGCAGAAATATCCCGCCTTCAGAGTGCTTACCGGCGATGCCATGCAGTTCAAGGAAATCAAGCGCGGCGATCCGCAGCCGGCCCCCGATCAACTGGACCTGGACCGCAGCCTCTGGTTGCGCTTTGACGGCTCTGGCTATACGATCCAGGACCGTATTATTGGCAAGAAAAACACCAATTGGCGTTTGGAAATGGATCCAGCCATCGAATTGGGGCGAGTTGCGGTCGACGGCGCCGAGCAGTTCATTACCCGGCGCGAGGGATTGGATAAAGCGGGAGTTGAACTGCGCAAAGGTATTCTCAATCTCACGGCAGAAAGCAGGAAGGGGGGGGATATCGGTACTCTGCCTGCTACGGGCTGGGATCATGATTTTCACCATGTGCTAGGGAGATTGCACCTGCCGCCGGGCTGGAAGCTTTTGCATGCCAGCGGCATTGACAATATTCCGCGCACCTGGGTAAAGCGCTGGACGCTCTTGGATTTTTTCATCGTCCTTATCTTTACCCTTGCCGCGGCAAAACTTTTTGCAAAACCGTTGGCAGGAATCGCATTTGTAACACTGGTATTGACCTATCATGAACCGAATGCGCCGCGCTACGTGTGGCTGGCGTTACTGATCGGTTTTGCCTTGCTCAAACATGTGCCTGAGGGAAAGTTCAAGCAGGGTATCAAGATCTATCAGATCCTCGCGGTCCTGGCCCTGATCGTCATAGCCATTCCATACTCGATCCAGGCGCTGCGAATCGGCATTTATCCGCAGCTCGCCCGGCCCTGGGCCTCGATGACCGAATATTCGCAATGGCAACAGGAGCCCGCTATGCCAGCGGAAATGGCGGTTGAACAAGAGGCGCTCCTGCCTGAATCGCGGGCAAAACGGGCGGTCGGCATTGCCCGGGACATGACCCTGGATGCGGCCGCGCCATTGAAGTCCAAGGTATCAGCGGATCGATCCTCATATTACCGGAGCCAGGTCATGCAGTATGATCCAAAAGCGCTCACCCAAACAGGGCCGGGCCTTCCAAAATGGCAGCCCTTTGAAACCATTACTTTCAGTTGGTCGGGACCGGTTATCCGCGATCAAACAGTTTCATTTATCTTGATCGGCCCCAAAACAAACCTTGTACTCTCGTTTTTGCGCGTATTGTTGATCATCTTGCTGGCCCTTGGCATGTTCGGCATGGGGTATACACGTGGACAGGGCTTCCAACTACCAAATCTTAAATCTTATTTGATAATTCCATTCCTTCTTCTTGCTCTTTTCAACCCGGCCATAGGTCAGGCCGACGATATTCCTTCCCAGGAAATGCTCCAGGAACTGCAGAAACGACTCCTTGAAAAGGATAAATGTTTTCCGGCCTGCGCAGATATTGCGGATCTTGCCATTACCATTGATCCTGATAATCTTACCGTGGTTGCCAATGTTGAAGCTCAAGTTGATACGGCAATTCCCTTGCCTGGTCATGCCAATCATTGGCTGCCGCGACAGGTAACCATAGACGGTGATCATGTCAAAGGGCTTTTCCGTTTGGACGATGGATTATGGGTCCTGGTGGAGGCAGGCAAACATACGGTAACGCTCAGGGGTAAGATCCGGCAACAGAACACCCTGCAGTTGCCCTTTCCTTTGAAGCCGCATCAGGTAGCAATCTCGGCCAGCGGCTGGTCAGTGGAAGGGCTGCACCCGGATGGCACATTTGACGCGCAGTTGCAGTTCCGGCGGATTGTCGAGCAGCAAGGCAAGCGCACCGAGATTCTCGAGACCGGGGTGCTGCCGCCCTTTGCTCTGGTGGAGCGCACTATTCTTCTCGGCCTGATCTGGAAGGTTGAAACCCGCATTCGGCGTATAGGTCCGGCCGGTTCAGCCATGGTTCTGCACATACCTCTGCTGCCCGGCGAGTCGGTGACCACAGAAGGTATCCGGGTGGAAAACACCATTGCTCAGATCAATATGCGGGGTGATCAAACCTCTCTCACCTGGGAATCCTTTTTAGAGCCTGCCGAAGAAATTGTCCTCAAGCATATACAAACAGAGGATTGGACTGAAATATGGAAGATCGATGTCAGTCCGATCTTCCATATGGAGACCAAAGGTATTCCAGTGATCATGCATAAATCCGGAGACCGATGGCTGCCAACCTGGCACCCGTGGCCCGGGGAAGAGGTTGTTTTAACCATTTCCCGCCCCATGGGCATTGACGGCCAGACCATGACCATTGAAAAAAGCCACCTGGAATTACGGCCGGGGCAACGCACCGCCCATGCAAAGTTGAGCCTGGTCATCAAGAGCAGTCAGGGAGGACAGCATACCATTTCCCTGCCCCTGGCGGCAGAACTGCAGGAAGTGAAAATCAACAACAAAATCCAGCCGATCCGGCAGGAAGGCCAAAAGGTGCCACTGCCCATCACGCCCGGCAAGCAGGACATTGAACTGCAGTGGCGCCAGGCAGAAGGGATTTCGAGCCTTTACAAAACTTCTCCCATTGATCTCGGAATGCCAAGCGTTAACGCCAGTGTCGACGTTTACCTGCCGCGCAGCCGCTGGCCCTTATTCCTGGGCGGCGAACAATTGGTCGGACCTGCGATCCTCTTCTGGTCGGTGGTGATCATCATTGTGCTTGTTGCTTTCGGCCTGACCAGGACCGGCTTGACGCCCCTCAGGTTTCATCACTGGTTTTTGCTCGGCATCGGCATGTCCATGAGCAATCTCGCGGCCTGCGTCATCGTGGTGGGCTGGTTGATCGTCCTTGATTTGCGGAAAAAGGCAACAACCCTTGAAAAGGGCAACTTCAACCTGGTGCAGATCGGCATCGGAGTATTGACCCTGCTGGCCATGGCAGCGCTGGTTTTTGCCATTTCACAAGGGCTGCTCGGTCATCCGGACATGAATATCGTCGGCAACGGTTCAAACAGCAGCCTGTTACGATGGTATCAGGACGTCAGCGACAACACCCTCCCCCAAGCCTGGGTATTTTCCATTCCCATGCTGGCCTACCGCATTGCCATGCTCGCCTGGGCCCTCTGGATTTCCTTTGGTCTTATAAAGATTTTGAAATGGGGCTGGCAGCGGTTTAGCGAGCCCACTATCTGGTATTACCTGCCCAAAAAACCAAAGCAGCCGCCCAAGGTTCCGAAACCTTCGACAAGCAAGCCAAAGGGAGCAGGGCAGGG
>CALZHT010000009.1 GCA_945787445.1 uncultured Desulfobulbaceae bacterium | reverse complement strand
TGTTTTTCTGTCATTGGAATTGTCCTGCCAATACATGCAGCAGATAACGAACCAAAACTTGTTCTGCAGATCACCGTGGATCAGCTGCGTGGAGACCTGACGCTGGATTTTGCCAAGGCACTCATTGAAAACGAGAAGGTAGGCCAGGGAGCTGCAACCGATTATCTGGCAGTCAGTTTTTCATCCACCGATTATATCGGCCATCTTTTCGGGCCCTCCAGTCTGGAAACAGAGGACAACATCCTGCGCCTGGATCGGCTGTTGGCTGATCTTTTCCAGTATGTGGATAAGAAAATCGGTCTCGACAAGACCCTGATCGTTCTTTCTGCTGATCACGGAGCACCCGAGGCTCCGGAATACATCGCTGAGCACGGTATGAAAACGGGCCGCTTTCCTTTGGACTGGTTCAAGCAAGGCTCTCCCCTGCTGAAAGCGCTTAAGGAGCGCTACGGCCGTGATAATATTGTTTCTGTACACAGTCATCCCTATCTCTACCTAAATCTTGACGCCATACAAGAAGCTAAGCTTAATATTGCAGAAGTTGAGAGCTTTGTTGCATCAGAGATGATGAAGGTGGAGGGCATTGTCTATGCCATGACACGGAGCGACCTGTTGGCCGGGCGAATCACCGAGTCGCCTATCCAGAACCAGATACGGCGCAGTTTTCATCCTGTCCGTTCCGGCAACATCCACATGGTGCCGGAACATTACTGGTTTTTACACTCCACAGAAGAAGCGGAAAAGATGGGCATTGGGAAAATTGCCGCAATCCATGGTTCACCGTGGAAATACGATACGTATGTCCCTATATTCTTTGCCGGCAACGGTGTCTCGGCTCAGATAATAAGCAGGCCGGTGGGACCCCAGGACATAGCCGCGACTATCGCAGCGTATCTTGAAATCAAACCACCATCAGGGTCGGTGGGAGTTCCGCTTGTGGAGGTGTTGAAAGAGTGATCAGTAAATTCGGCAAGCAGCGAGACAGTTTAGTGAGTACTGTTGAACTCTTATATCGATCCTTACTTTTCCGCTGTAATACTCTGTCGGCAGTGGACATCCCTATTCCATTTGGAAATAAATTCCGTCAGAATAAAATTCTCCTTATAACCAGTTTCCGTAAACAGGGAGACCCAAAGCAGTGAGTTCTTTTTGAAATTTTTTATCAAATGTCCCTATCGAGGCATTCTTTGTTTTTTTGCATGAAGCGGCAAGCAACGCATCACCATAGTCAGATACATGAGCAGGCCAATATTTCAGAACCATATTGAAATCGAGAGTCTGGGGGATTGTCAGGCCAGGCATTATAATAAGATCTCTTAGTAGAGCATGGAGTTCGTTTTTAGGGACATAATACACAGAATCCAAGACATAGATAAATTCGGATATAACGTTCGGATGGCAGATGATGATTTTTTTTAAGGAAGCGGCTTCTTCAAAAAGCATCGCCGTCTTTTTTTGTTGCGGAAGATTCCGGTCCGTTACAAAAGATATGAGGCTATTCGTGTCGATGATGACTTTCTTCATCTATACTTTTCAGACCGCAGTTTTCTGGCAAGTGAAATATCCTTACCAATGTCTCCAGCGCCTGTTTTTATGGAATTTTTGTGAAGAAGAAAATTTTTGTGCAATGGCAAGACTGTGATTCTGCCACGTTCCACATTCCATTCGAGGGTGTCGTTCACTGAAAGCTTAAGTTTTTCTCTGATCTTCTTAGGTATGGTAGTCTGGAATTTAGATGTTATAACCGTTTTCATGACGAGCACCCTCTTGGAAAGATTTTTTCTTACAAAAATAAACTATCGTAAGAAAATATACCTGTCAAGCAGATCTTTACGGTCCGAAAGTTTAAGAGTCCTTTTAGGCAACATCCATATGGTGCCGGAGCATTACTGGTTTTTACATTCCACGGAGGAAGCCGAAAAGATGGGCATCGAAAAAATTGCCGCAATCCACGGCTCGCCGTGGAAGTACGATACATACGTACCTATGTTCTTTGCCGGCGATGGTGTTCCGGCTCAGATAATAAGCGGGTTGGTGAGCAGTATATGCCGCAGATGCATATCAGCACCTATTCGCTGGCCGAGACCTTCGATGTCGGCCGCGATACGGGTACCCAGGTATCCAAGATCTACGCCGGCGATCCGTTCGCATTCAATGGTGAACTGGACAAGGTTGTTATAACGTTGACGGATTAAAAGACCTTAATCACAGGTATGCTTATGCCTAAAAGGATTGACGAACAAGAATTAAAGCAGATTATCCGTTTTTGGACTTGAGAACAGGCACTGGATCCCATGTGATGAATGGTTTTATCCGGCGCTTGTACCTTCCCAGATCATCATAATATAAGACATCGAAGACATCCTGCTCCTCCCTGAAATGCTGATTTGCTCTGTGCAGCATGGTGTAAGACGGCACGATTCCTATATTGTCCTGCGCCAACAGTCTCTTGCGAACAGCTTCGGGATTAGCTATTGTTACCGGTAAATTAGCCTTTTGAAGGGCCAGGTACATCTTTATGGTTTCGACCATTCTGCCAATGGACTCGCCCCGCAACTCAACCTTGAATCCTTCCTTCTGGTAATGGGAAGGCCGGGTGACGCTCAAATCGATGTGCGTTGTATTGCCACCGCGCTTGATCTCAAAGGGATGCCCCCCGCTACTTCGTTTTGGGTGTTTACCATCAACCCAGTCGGCGAATTCCTGTTCAGAGTTTTCGTCAATATCCAGAAGTCCTTCGTGCCGTCCATCTGCATATAGGATGTACATCTCCCGCCCTGACAGAGATTCGTCAACTTTATCATTCTTACGTTTTCCTGCAATATAGGCGATTCGGCAGTAATTAAAGTAATCTGCGGCTGTCATAGATGGGACTTGTGTGTTTTCAGTTTTCACGAAGTAACCATCCTCCATCAGCCGCGCGAATCTTGCGGTTCCAGCTTTGCCAAGTTCCTTATCAAGCCTGTACATATCCGGAAGAGAAGCTCTTATGAGTGAATGGGGAACAATTCCATACCTGTACTGCAAAGGATAGTTCATCAGTACCTGTTTATTGGCCTTAATCCAGTCCTTTTTAACTGCACGCAGCCACTTTTGTGCAGATGAGATTAATGGCCCCCATTTACCGACCTGAAAGCTGTCCACACTTTGCGATCGACGGTCCATCATGGCCAATATTTTTACACTCTTGCCAGGCTCTACTTTAAGGCTTTCATCATCACCGGTTAGCCAAGTAAAATAAAAAACCTTCCTGTACTTGTTGACATGCAGGTAATGCCATTTTCCATCTTGATCAGGAAAATAAATATCCCAGAGATGGTCAAGTGAGGATAATCGGCAATCAAAAGCCTCTAATTTCTTTGAAAAAGCATAAACGATTTCTTCAAATCTCATTATGTTCTTCTTTCCTTTGCGGTATAGGAGGGAAAAATGATAGACAGCCATTCAAGCTAGATTAACATATCATATTTCGTGAAAAAATATTGAGACAACAATCCCTCTAAAAACCCGTAATTTTACGAGTTCCCTCTTTTACTAAATAATTTTACTAATTCATAAAGTTTGTTTTCTGAATTGGGAGTTGAACGTTAGATTTTGAATGCTACACAAAACCACACCGTAAAAACTGATTAATGACGGCACCAGACTCTATTCAATATGATCAACTACTGGGCATCCAAATCCTGGCCAAGCCTATTTGTTCAAAATACACCTTCAATTGCGACTACTGCTTATTCCTTGAGAAACCTGCCATGTTTCCGAAAGAAAATATTGCCGCATACCAAAGGAAGGGCATGAGGTATATATCACCATTTGGTATTCAATCAGAAATTCGACATCTTAATTGTACAAGATAAAAAATTGCAGGAGGTAATGAACGATGAATCTGAAGTATGTAATTCTCCCTTTGTTTTTGTTGGGTGCGATAATCGGATGTGCATCCCTTGAAGTCAGTCATGACTATGATCAGGATGCCGATTTTGTAGCCCTCAAGACTTTTGACTGGTTGCCGATGGACAAGCAAGCCAGGACCAGGGAACTGACAGTAAAAAGGATCATGAGTGCGGTGAACAACCAGCTCAAGGCAAAAGGATTAACTATGAATCAGGAAGATCCTGATTTTCGTATCGGCATGCAGATATCTGGCAAGACTTCCTACGGCGGTTCGGTCGGGCTCGGTACATCTGTCGGTATACCGGTAGGAAAGGGATTTATTTCTATGGGCGGCGGAAAGAGCCGGGCACGGCAAAAGCATGAAGGAACATTGGTTTTGGACTTTATTGATCCGGAAAGTAAATCACTCGTCTGGCGAGGAACAGCAACGAGCACAATAAAACCTAATGCCTCACCGGAGGAACAGACGGAGCTGATAAATCGTGCAGTGGCTGAAATGCTGAAACAATTTCCACCAGAGAAGCATTAATGAAATGTGCACAGAGGATAGTTCTATGAACAAACTGCCTGCAAAACATCTGGCTCACCTATTGATCTTATTTTCCTTTACCTTCCTTGCCTGTTCCGTTTCCGCACAAACCCAGGCACCCCCAAAGGGATGGCCGCGGATATACCAGAGCAGCGGCAACCGAGTGGTTGTTCACCAACTCCAGTTGGACGACTGGGGAGAATACCTGTTTCTGCGCGGCAAGGCCGCAGTTGAAGTGCAGCTGAAAAACGATGAGAAGAAATATTATGGGGCCATGCATCTCCAGGCCTCAACCACAGTTGATTTTGATTCCCGGACCGTTTTTTTAAATGATTACACGATAACCAGTCTGACTTTCCCCAATATTGATTCCAGACAGGCCGATAAATGTCGGAAAGCTGTGAAAAGCGCCTTGCCGGTGAGCGGAACGATGACCGTTTCTCTCGATCGCATCCTGGCCGGTCTTGAACGAACCCGACAGCAAACCAGGACTATTCCGGTCAACCTTGAACCGCCACCGATTTATTACAGCGATGAACCGGCGGTGCTGGTCAACTTCATGGGAGAACCGAAGTTCGAGGCGGTAAAGGGAGTTCCGGGGCTTCTCTATGCGGTGAACACCAACTGGGATATCCTTCTGGAGGTCGATTCCTCACGGTATTACCTGCTGAATGGCGACAACTGGCTGGTAACAGGTGATATAGTCAAGGGTCCCTGGAAAATATCAAAATCGCTGTTCAAGTCCTTTGACAAATTGCCGGATGACGAGAATTGGAAAGCGGTTAAAAAGAATATCCCGGGTAAAGAGGGTGCCAGAATCCCGAAAGTTTATGTCTCCACAAAGCCGGCGGAATTGATCCTGACCGAGGGGGCTCCTGAATATACTCCGATAAGCGGCACCAAGCTGCTGTACATCACAAATACCGAAAGCGATATCTTTCTCCATTCCACAACTGCCACACATTTCTTCCTGATCTCCGGCCGCTGGTTCAAGTCAAAAAATCTCGATGGACCATGGTCTGCCGCTTCGGTTGATCTGCCGGAAGATTTTAAGCGGATTCCGGTCGACCACCGGAAAAACCAGGTGTTAAGCTCTGTGCCGGGAACTCCTGAAGCCGATGCAGCTGTCCTGCTTGCCTCGCTCCCCCGTAAAGCAACGGTATCAAGAAAAACCACCACCCTCTCAGTGGTGTATGAAGGAGAACCCCAGTTCGTGGTGATCAAAGGGGCGGCTTCCCCTGTGTACTTTGCAGTGAACACCCCCTATAATATTTTCCGGGTCGCAGACATGTATTACTGCGTGCACGACGGCATCTGGTTTACTTCCACCAGCCCGACCGGGCCCTGGCTGGTCAGCACCAAGGTACCCGATGTGATCTATACCATTCCACCTGGCCACCCGAAACATAATGTCACCTATGTATACATTTATGAAACGACCCCGGATACGGTGGTGGTCGGCTATACATACGGTTATTCAGGCACCTATGTGGCAGCAACCGGGGTGATCATGTACGGTGTAGGCTACTGGATAGGCCATGATGACTATTACCATTATCACCACTATCATTACCATTCTCACTATTATTCTTATGGCTGTGCCGCCCATTACGACTATAACTATGGAGGGTATTATCGGAGTGCAAGTTATTACGGACCTTACGGCGGGGCCGGCGGCTGGGCCGGATATGACCCGGCCTCCGGAGCCTATTACCGGGGCGGTTACGCCAACGGACCGTACGGCAGTGCCTTTGCACGCCAGGCTTACAATCCGTATACCGACCGGTACGGCGCCCAGGTCCGGACTAAAACACCCTATGGTTCTTGGGGCCGCAGTGTTTACAGTCAGGGAGATGAATGGGCAAAGGGTGGTCACCGCGCCCGGGGAGACAAGGCCATTGGCGGAATCGAGACTTCCAGAGGGGGCAAAGCCATAGGCGGTTACAACAAAAAAACGGAGAAAGGCGGCATTGTCGGCAAAGACCAGTACGGTGATCTCTATCTGGGCAAAGACGGCGCTATCTACAAACGGGAGAACGATACCTGGCAGAAGAACAGTGGTGCCGGCTGGAAAGGTATCGACACCGGCAAAGCCAAGGAATCTGCCAGGTCCAGAGCGGCAGAACTCGACCGGCAGCGGCCGGGTTATTCCTCACAATCACCATCCCGGCAGAGGCAACAGAACAATCTCAACCGTGAATTTAATAAACGAAGGACAGGCAACAATCGGGCCAACACCTATACACAGAGATCTTATACCGGCAGACAGCGGTCTTATAGAGGCGGAAGCCGATCCCGGGGTTCATTCGGAGGCGGCGGCAGGTCTTTCCGGAGGTAAGCGTTCACAGGCACCGCATCTGCGAGTGCTTAGGTCAACTAGCATAACACTATTATAGCTGATAGCCCTAAACACGCACATCTACGGCGCCCGCAGGAAGTCTTGGGGTGCACCTGTAAACGCTTACCTGATTCTGAACAGTTACGTTAACGAATTGACTTTACAATGAGAAAAATTATAGAGGGCGGCTTCGCATTATTTACTTTTTTTTAGCATATTGCTGATGACCATCTATTACTTAAGCTCATTGAATAATTTGATAGGAGGAAGTTCACGCGCAAACGATAGTTTCAGTTGATTGTCCAAGTTTTTTGTATGCATAGTTGTTAATTTACCGTGCATATTAACAACGTGTCAGATGAAATTCCGGCTATTTTTGAGTTTTTGATAATTAGGTAAAAATTATTGCTCCCGATAAATACTATTTAAAAGGAATACAGCATGGGAAGAGCCCTTTTCGCATTTATAGCTTTGAATATCCTCATTTCAATTACTCAGCTCCATGAAATTCACGCCGCGGACTTTGAAGTAACACCCATTCTTGGCTATACATTCGGGGGTGGGTTTGAAGACTCGGTAACCGGGACCAATCTGGATGTTGATGAGAGTGAAAGCTACGGAATTATTCTTGGTTTTACTCCAGTCAGTGGCACCCAGTATGAATTCTTCTATAGCCATCAGCCCACCAGGTTGGTTGTCGACAGTGGGCTATTTACCAGTAATCCTCTGTTTGATCTTGATATCGATTACTTCCATATCGGTGGAATTTACGGAAAAGAGTATGGCAAGCTATACCCTTATGCGTCCGGCGGTCTTGGCCTAACGTATATGAACCCTGAAAGTGGGGGTGATTCTGAAACAAAATTTTCGCTCAGTGTGGGCGGTGGTACCAAAATATTTCTTACGGATCGCATCGGCATCAGACTTGAAGGACGGGCTTTAGGGACGCTCTTTGACGGCAGTGGCGCAGTGTTTTGCAGTAACGGCAGGTGTGCCGTGCACATAAGCGGTGATATGTTATGGCAGTTTTCCATGTTTTCGGGATTAATTTTAGCTTTCTAAGACAATATGCATATCCTAAATTGAGCGATTTTCGAGTTGGCCGAAGATGTGCGAAAGAGGACATTTCACTATAGTAGGCTATGCGGGATGTTCTCTGACAAAGCAAATTCGGTGAAATCGAAAATCCCGGAGAGTTCAATTTTTGAAAACGCAAATCAGTATTAAGTACCTTATAAAAAACAAAATAAATTCCTTTTCAAAATTTGAAACGCTCAATTTAGGCATATGAAACACCTGACCTATAACACTGTTGTCCTAGCCCTCAGCCTCGCCCTAACAGGATGCGCGACACCACACCTGATGCTCGACCGGGCGGTTGTGCGCAACGCCACAGCAGGGACGATCACCGATGTGAGAGTCTTGCATGAACCCACTGGCAAGCTGGGCAAAGTCAATTTCATATTGCCCCGGAAGTCCTTTAATATAGGCTTCTCAGGGCAACCCCTGCTTGGCAAGCATGCCATTGTTACCTGGAAAGATCAGGAAGGCATGAAAAGAAAAGCCGAGATCACCCTCCCCTACCATAAAACAGCGGCAAATAAAGGCCGGGCCATGACCCTGGTCTATGTCATTCACCCTGCCGGTAATGTATTGGTGCAACTCGAGCACTCAAGCGTGATTAAATGAGAAAAATTTGGATTGAACAAATACCACACGCAAAAGACCAATCAGTGCGCGAAACGGCATACAGGGAGCGACACGAAAAAGGAAAATATTCTGAGTTTTTAGTGGATTCTCTGGCCCTTACACCACTTATACGGTGTAATTTTATTCATCTGAGCCATTGACATCACCGCAGTTTCTTTCTATAATTTTGGCAACGCAAACTCCAAAAAGGAAGCAAAAATGGAATTAGTGCCTCGCTTTTTTGAAGGGTCGTCCCAAAGTTTTTTCCTGTTCGGGCCGCGCGGAACGGGAAAATCAACCTGGCTCAAGCAACATTTTTCAAAAGCATTGTATATAGATCTTCTCGCACCCGATATCTTTAGAACATATTCTGCCTTGCCGGAACGTCTCACTGAACTGGAAAATGCCCAACCTGAAGGCACGGTTATCATAATTGATGAAATACAAAAAGTGCCTGTACTGCTCGATGTTGTCCATCAACTCATTGAAAACCGCAGAGACATACAATTTATTCTCACAGGCTCCAGCGCCAGAAAGTTAAAAAAGGCAGGCGTGGACCTCCTTGCCGGGCGGGCAATTATTAAAACAATGCATCCTTTTATGGCGGCAGAACTTGGGAAAAATTTCTCTTTGGATGAGGCACTCACCATTGGGCTCGTCCCTCTAGTGATCAAGGCACGCAACCCTCTTGAGACAATCAATTCCTATGCAGCCCTTTACTTGAAGGAAGAAGTGCAAATGGAAGGGTTGGTAAGAAATATAGGAAATTTCAGCCGTTTTCTTGAAGCCATTAGCTTTTCACACGGTTCGGTATTAAGCCTTGCTGAAATAAGCAGGGAGTGTCAGGTAAAACGTAAAACCGTTGAAGGATATGTGACAATATTAGAAGATCTGTTATTGTCTTTTAAAGTGCCCGTTTTTTCTAAAAGAGCCAAACGTCATGTAACTTCGCACCCCAAATTTTATTATTTTGATGCAGGGGTTTATCGTTCCTTAAGGCCGGCCGGCCCACTTGACAGTCCAAGCGAAATCGATGGGGCAGCGCTGGAAGGTCTTGTTGCGCAACATCTTCGAGCCTGGGCCGGATATAGAGGAAACAAGAGCAGTCTTTATTTCTGGCGAACCAAATCAGGCAATGAGGTAGATTTTGTCATGTATGGGCCGGACACATTTTTTGCCATTGAGGTAAAAAACACCGCTAAAATCCAACCTAAGATGCTCAAAAGCTTACTTAGTTTTAAAGAAGATTATCCCGAAGCACAAGCTTGTTTGCTTTACAGAGGTAAAGAAAAACTTCGTGTTAAGGAAATTACGTGTATTCCTTGCGAACAATTCCTCAGAGACCTCAATCCTCGATTGGATATAATAAGTCTTTAATTTTGCGTTCGTCTGCCAGGAAAAATCTTGATTGTCCCCTACCGGTGCTCCTCTGTTTTAAGATTTCTCAATGCGTTCGAAATGACATGTTGAGTATATCTCGATCAGGACCCGGACTTGGAATGACACCTATTTAAAAAGCGTCCTTTTAGTAATAATGATTACCCTTGGACAAACGGCTCCTTTACTCCCCCCATTTCCCAATCGCCAAGCCCCCCTTCCCCCCTCCTTATTTCCCGCGAAAAACCAGTAATTTTACGAGTTGTTTTCCGTAAGACATTATAAATAATTAATTTAGTTAAAATTACATGTGACAATTCTAATGACAAGCGATGGTGTTTATGAAAATCCTGCCTCAATTTCTTACTTTCATCTTGATGGCTGTTACGATCAGTTGTTCCACTGTTTATGACGTGCAGTATAACTATGAGACGACAACCGATTTCGCAAGGTTCAAAACCTTTGCCTGGTTTCCCAAAGCTGAAAAAGCGGAAAGTAACCAGCGCATCGTCCAGCGCATCCAAGATGCGGTACAGGCGGAATTATCGGCCAAAGGCTTTCGGATGACCTCAGACAATCCCGATTTTTTGATAGCTATACATCTTGGAATGACGGATAAGGTGCGGGTCACGGATCTGGGATATGGTTACGGTCCATATGGACGATCTTGGGGGAGCGATGGACTCGATATATATCAATATCGGGAAGGAGCTCTTGTTTTGAATTTTGTGGATTTCAAAGCAAAACATCTTTTCTGGCGAGGTTGGGCTAAAAGTGTAGTGGGCGCTTCAAGCCCGGGAGAAAGGGAGAGAAAAATAAAGGAAGCGGCAGCAAAAATCCTGCAGAATTTTCCTCCTCCGCCTTTGAAATAGAACATAAACCAAATTTGAACAAGCGCTGCGAAGTGGACCCCAAGGTCAACTTCAGTGGTTACAAAACATACGCCTGGCTGGGATCGGCACAGATCATTTTTGATCCGGCCAGAACCATTATAACTTGTTCCACCTTTATCTGAAAAAACTTTCGTCAATGGCTTGACTCTTTATCCGGGCAGGTTTTACAAAAGGGTAATGTATGGTATGAAAGCACCAAAATATACTACGACTTTTTCAGCGGATCGCCGCGCAATTACCGATACTCAATCCGGAGGCAAATGATGCATATGATTTTAGGCAAGTCCTGCGGCCAGGTACTTTCTGCTCAAGCAAGCAGAAAAAAGAATGCTGCACTCATCTGTAAAACTGTAAACCTTGGTAGATGGGTCTATTTACTTGCATTAGTTACAATAACCGGCTGCACGACACTTGGCCCGGACTATCAACAGCCGCAGGTCTCTGTCACTGAGAATTGGCTCGAATCAGAACACGCCAAGATCTCACCAGAACAAGTAGTCCTTAAAGAATGGTGGAAAGTGTTCAACGATCCGGTGCTCAACACCCTTATAGACAAAGCATACAAACAAAATCTCACCTTGCAGATCGCCGGCTTGCGAATCCTCGAAGCACGCGCCCAGCTTGGCATTGCCAGCGGGAATAGATATCCGCAACTTCAACAACTGAGCGCCCAGTATACGAACGTCAGTGCGAGCCGCAATTCGGCCAATTCCGCGGCCGCTGATCTCAACTACCATGAAGCTGAACTTGGCTTTGATGCCGCCTGGGAGCTTGATATCTGGGGAAGATTCCGGCGTGGCATGGAAGCCGCGGATGCTGAACTTATGGCGTCAATCGCCGACTATGATGACGTTCTCGTGAGTCTTACCGCTGAGGTGGCCCGCACCTATATACTCATAAGAACCTTTGAGGAAAGGCTCCGCCTAACCCGGGAAAATGTAGCTATCCAGGAACGGTCCCTGGAAATTTCCGAAGCCCAGTTTGAGGGAGGACTTGTAACCGAGCTTGATGTGCAGCAGGCAAAATCTCTGATGCTGTCCACCCAGGCTGAGATACCCCTGCTGGAATCGCAACTCCGGCAAGTCCAGAACGGACTCAGCATCTTGTTGGGCATTCCGCCCCAGGATTTGCATGGTCTATTGGGAGGACCGGGAAACATCCCGGCAGTCCCGCCCAACGTGGCAGTGGGAATCCCTGCCGATCTCCTGCGGCGCCGGCCCGACATCCGCCGAGCCGAGCTTCTGGCAGCCGCACAAAGTGCTCGAATCGGCTTGGCCAAGACGGATCTCTATCCGCATTTTACCCTATTCGGCACCATCGGCTTGCGCACAACCGAAAATTCAATCACCAAAGCCGGTGGCGACAGCAGCGATTTAGGCGATCTTTTCAGCTCGGACAGTGTTGAAGTGTTTGGCGGACCATCCCTGACCTGGGATATTTTCAATTACGGCCGCTTAAAGAACAGGGTTCGAGTCCAGGATGCCCGTTTCCAGGAACTGGTGGTCAACTATCAAGAAACCGTCCTCAGGTCGGCGCAAGAAGTCGAGGACGGCCTCGTTACTTTCCTGCGCAATCAGGTGAGAAAAAAATACCTTGGCGAAGGTGTGAAAGCATCCAAACGGTCTGTTGACCTCTCACTTATTCAATATCGTGAGGGTCTGGTGGATTACCAGCGTGTTCTTGACACGCAACGCGCTCTTTTCCGAGATCAGGATGTTTTCACCGCCACCAGTGGTGATGTCGCTCTGGGCCTCGTTTCCCTTTATAAGGCCATGGGAGGAGGCTGGCAGATCAGGCAAGGAAAGGATTTTATCCCTGAAAATACCAAAAAGGTCATGGCAGAGCGCACCAATTGGGGAAAATATTTAGAAGGCAGGTTCCCGGAATCTTCATCGGAGGAGTAAAGATTTGATCATTCCTGACCTTGTTTCCTTTTTAGAAACTATAAAGTCCGAACGACCACCCCCAAAAAGGGTGAATAAAATGTTACCCTAAATGGGCAATAAATATCGGCAGTCAAGCTTTTTTCATTGCCATTTCACACAGCCGAGCAGCACAGAATTGGCCGGATTAAGCGCGAGGACTGTCTGAGCACCCCGCAAGGGGGCTTAAACTTCGGGTAGTCACGCAACGCGGGACCAAGTGAACGGCTGCCCTTTCTTTTTGGTTCTTTTTCTTTCGGGCAAGCAAAGAAAAAGAACAAATTGATATAGGTTGCACGCTTAAAAATGATCACAAGAGTAAATTGTTTTGAAAATCTCACACTATAACGCATAGCAAAACTTGGACCTCAGCATAGCTGAAGGTTTAATGGATTAATTAAAATGAAAATCATTGAATCCAAGGAAAAAATTTTAGAGTCCTATTACTTTCACCATTTACAAAACAGGTGTGTCATGAATATTTCAGTTAGAAGCCTGGTGGCCCTGTCGCTACTCCTCCTCATTTTCCAGGGTTGCGGCAAAAAGGAAGAAGTTCAGCAAGAAAAAGTTCGACCGGTTAAGGCCATACGGTTGGCGGATGAAAAAGCATTTGGCGGCCGATGGCTTCCGGGACAGGCCAAAGCAGCCAAGGAAGCCAACCTTTCTTTCCGTGTTAACGGGACCCTAAAGGAAATGGCAGTGAAGGTCGGCGATGATTTGCAAACAGGCACTCTTCTGGCGCGGCTTGATCCGCGTGACTTTCAAGTGGCACTGCAGGATGCCGAGGCAAAATTGAATAAGGCCGTTTCCCAGTTCGATTTGGCGGAATTGGAATATAATCGGGTTGCGCGCGTTTATAAAAAGGATCCCGGTGCAGTGAGCAAATCCTCGGTGGATGTGCGTAAATCGGACCTCGAAACCGCAAGGGCGCAGGTGGGGTCTGCTCGGGCTGCGGTGGAAAAGGCGAAAGACAATTTGAATTATACGCATCTCAAGGCGCCCTTTGACGGCACAGTGGTCGAGAGATTTGTGGAGAACTTCGAAAAAGTGCAGGCCATGCAGCAAATAATCCGGCTGGTCAACACCGAACAGATAGAGTTTACGGTGGAAGTCCCGGAGACCCTGATGCAGCCGTCGGACAAGGTCATGGATGCCTTTGTTGTTTTTGATACCCACCCGGACACGGAACTGCCGGCCAAGGTCAAAGAGATCGGCAAGGAAGCTTCGAAAACAACACGTACCTACCCCGTTACCCTGATCATGGACCAGGCCAAGGAATTTACCATTCTGCCGGGCATGGCAGGGAGGGCACGCGGCAAAAGAGAAGCGATATCCAAAGCTGCCAAGGAGATGGGAGAGTCGGGAATCGAAATCCCCATTTCTGCTTTGTTTGCAGGCGAAGACCAGAAAAAATCATTGGTATGGATCATTGACGAGCAGAGCAACCTGGTTGCCGGACGTGAAGTGGAGGTGGTCAAGATGACTGAAACCGGCGCTCTGGTAAAGGGGCTGAATCCCGGCGAATGGATTGCCACGGCGGGAGTCAATACTTTGGTGGAAGGCCAGAAAGTCCGCATTCTTCCGTAAATTGTTGATCGAGGAGGCTCGCCTGTGAATCTCGCTAAAATAGCCATAGAGAAAAAGGCTGTCACATATTTTATCACCTTTCTGTTGGTCTTGGCCGGTATTGCAAGTTTTTTCTCGCTGGGCCAGCTTGAAGATCCGGCATTCAGCATCAAGACGGCGGTCATAGTTACCCAATACCCCGGCGCCAGTGCGGCAGAAGTGGAACTGGAGGTCACCGATAGGATTGAAGTGGCCCTGCAACAGCTCAAACCGCTTGATTATCTCCGCTCTTTCTCTGCTCCGGGCTTTTCCCAGATCTGGGTGAATATCAAGCCCCAGTATTGGTCGGACCAGTTGCCGCAGGTCTGGGACGAGATGCGCCGCAAGATCCGCGAAGTAGAAAATACCCTGCCGCCCGGGGCCCAACGGCCTATTGTCAATGATGATTTCGGCGATGTATACGGCCTGCTTATGGCCATCACCGGCGACGGCTTTACCTATGCGGAAATGGAAAAAGCTGCCAAGGACCTTAAAAAGGAACTGAGTCTGGTAAAGGGCGTTGCCCGTGTCGAACTGTGGGGGGTACAGCCGAAAGTGATTTACCTGGAAGCATCTGAAAGTCAGTTGTCCCAACTGGGCATGTCCGACACCAGTATCTTGAATACCTTGCAGCAGCAGAACATGGTGGTTGATGCCGGCAGTGTCAATATCCAGGATATGCGAGCTCGGGTCTCTCCCACCGGTGAGTTCCTTTCGCCCGAAGATATTGCTGATCTGGCCATTCGCCCTTCCCTGATCGACAGCATGCAGAATGTCAGTCGTGGAAAATCTTTTCAAGGGGCTGACGAGTTAATCCGCATCCGTGACATCGGTACGGTGAAGCGTGGTTACGCAGACCCTCCCCCGACGTTGATGCGTTTGAACGGCGAACCGGCTTTGGCGTTATCCATCACCAATATTGCCGGTGCCAATATCGTTGATGTGGGCAAAGCCGTGGATAGACGTATGGCTGAACTGGTTGCCGAACTTCCGGTGGGACTGGAAACCCATCAGGTCCATTGGATGTCGGATGTGGTGGAATCGTCGGTTAATAGTTTTTTCGTTAACCTGGCGGAAGCGGTTCTCATTGTCCTTGTGGTGCTGGCCGCTGCCATGGGCTGGCGCATGGGGGTCCTTATTGGCATTGATCTGATTTTGACTATCCTTGGCACCTTCATCGTCATGGCCCTCATGGGTTTCGATCTGCAGCGCATGTCGTTGGGGGCCCTTGTCATTGCCCTCGGCATGATGGTTGATAACTCGATTGTTGTGGCCGATGGTTTTGTTGTGCGTCTGCAAAAAAGAATGGACCGCAAGCAGGCGGCAATCGAAGCTGCCGGTGGGCCGGCCATGCCGCTTCTGGGGGCCACCATTGTCGCGGTCATGGCGTTCTACCCCATCGGCGGCTCTCCGGAAAATACCGGTGAATATTGTCTTTCCCTGCTCATGGTGGTGGGGATATCCCTGCTGGTCAGCTGGGTGATATCCATGACCCTTACTCCCATCAAGTGCATTGATATGCTGCCGGACCCGAAACCGGACCAACAGGGTTCCGACGAATATGGCGGCAAGTTCTTTGTAATGTTCAGAACCTTTCTTGAGAAGGCCATTCGCTTTCGCCTGCTGTTCATGATGGCAATGGTCGGATTGCTGGTCGCCTCTTTTCTCGGCTTCGGATTTATCGAACAGCTCTTTTTCCCTGATTCATCCATGAGCAAGTTCATGATTGACTACTATGCGCCACAGGGAACTCGTATCGAATCGGTGACAGAAGAGCTGACCCGGCTCGAAGAAAAACTGCTTCAGGATGAACGGGTGGATAACGTGGCGACCTTCATAGGAGCGGGCCCGCCCCGTTTTTATCTGCCGGTTGAACCGGAATCACGCAATCCGGCTTACGGACAGCTGATTGTAAACCTCAACGATTTTCGCGAAATTGACGGCCTGATTGCCGAACTCAACCCCTGGGTTGCGGAGAACTATCCCAATGCCATGGTACCCATGCGCAAGTTCGGGGTCGGACCAAGCAAGACCTGGTCCTTCGAATATCGCATCAGTGGCCCGGCCATCGCTGAAACGGAAGTGTTACGAGGACTGGCTGAGGACGTCATGGACGTGCTGCGCGATGAACCTTTCGTCGGATCAATGCAGGTAGATTGGCGGCAAAAAGTGCCAAAAGTGGTTCCGGTCTACAACCAGGAACGGGCGCGTTTGGCCGGCGTCAGCCGAGAGAATATTGCCAACGCAACCAAACGGGCCTACGATGGCCGTACCATCGGTCTCTATCGGGAACAGGACGAACTGTTGCCGATCATCATGCGTAATGTTGAAGATGAACGGGCAAGCCTCGGATCTTTTGATGTCTTGCAGGTCTCCCCCGGACTTTCAACCGCCACCTTACCCATGGCTCAGGTTATTGACGGCACGGAAGTGGAGTGGGAAGAGACCAGGATTTATCGCCGTGATCGCCGGCGCACCATTACCGTGCAGGCCAACCCAATCCTTGGGGTGACCTTGCCGACCCTGATGGAGAACATCAAGGAAAAAGTCGAAGCCATTAAAGTGCCGCCCGGTTATAAGGCGGAATGGGGCGGTATTACGGAAGACCAGGCAAAGTCGCAAAAAGGTCTCATCCCGGGAATGGTTCCGGCATTCATCATTATTTTGCTGATAATCGTCATGCTGTTTAACGCGTACCGGCCACCGATCGTCATCTTGTTGACCATACCCTTTGCCATGATCGGCATTATAATTGGGTTATTGGGTTTTAATGCGCCGTTCGGATTCATGGCGCTTCTGGGTGCCATGAGTCTTGTCGGCATGATGATCAAGAACGCCATTGTTTTACTTGATGAAGTCAACGTCAATCTGGCCCTAGGCAAAGCCCAATACGATTCCGTGATCGATGCCGCCATGTCCCGCTTGCGGCCTGTGGTTCTTGCTGCAGCCACCACAGTGCTCGGCGTGATGCCTCTCCTGCAGGATGTCTTCTGGATCGGCATGGCGGTAACCATTATGGCGGGTCTTGCTTTTGGTACCGTCCTTACCATGGTGGTCGTCCCTGTTTTATATACGATGCTCTACCGCATTACCCCCGGAGAGGAGAAAACCTGAATTGCCATGGAAAAGCAGCTCTCTGTGCCTTTCAAAAAAGGATATGAGCAGGGCAGGTTTGCTACCCTGCTTCTCGCTATTCTCTGCTACCTCTTCATTGCTCCATTCCTTAAAGCTTTTCCCGGGCTGAACATCCTTCTGAACATTTTCATGACCGGAGTTCTTATTGCAGGGATTTATTCCGTCAGTCAGCGTAAAAAAGTCACAATTTTCGCCGCACTTCTTGCAATGCCGGTCTTTGCCTCGATATGGACCCGCCAGATCACCGGCGCCGCCATACTGACACCAATCGGCGACAGCTTCGGCATCATGTTCATGTCATACTTGGCAGTATTGATTCTCTCCTCCGTGATCAGGGCCCGGAAAGTCAGTCATGATGTAATTTACGGTGCCATCGTCGTTTACTTAATCATCGGGATTACCTGGGGCTTTGTGTTCAGAGTAATAGAGACACTGGAACCGGGGTCCTTTTCCCTGGCAGTAGAAAGCTTGCAGCAAGACCCGTCGCTTTTATACTATTTCAGCTTTGTAACGCTGACTACTCTGGGTTATGGAGACATCACCCCATTGTCAACCACGGCGCGCTCTTTTGCTTACCTTGAAGCGTTAATCGGGCAGATTTACTTGACCGTATTGGTTGCAAGGCTTGTCGGCTTGCACATTTCCCAATCCCTGGAGAAAAAATGACCATGAAGAATCATATCTCTACTGCAACTGCTGAGCCGGGAAAACCTCTTTCCCAACTCGTCTTCATGCTTGTCGGTATTGTTGTTCTGCTGGCAAGCGGTTGTGCAAGTATCGGGGCGGATACCATGGTGCGTGACCGGTTTGATTATAACAGCGCTATCGCGGAATCATGGAAAAAGCAGATGCTTCTCAATATGGTGAAGATCCGCTATGGTGACGTCCCTATTTTTCTTGATGTCGCATCGGTCATCAACCAGTATGCCTTGGAAGGCACTGTAAATCTAGGCGCATCATGGCTTACCGATCCGTCTTCCACTTCCCAGAACATCGGCGCCCAGGGAAAATACACTGACCGACCCACCATCACTTACAATCCATTGACCGGCAAAAAATTTGCCCGCAGCCTCATGAGACCCATCCCGCCGCTAGTCATACTGAGTATGATCCAGGCAGGTTATCCGGCCGATCAAGTAATGCGGGTGGGGGTGCAGTCCATCAACGGTATCCAGAACCGGTTCGGCGGCGCGGCTCGGGCCCAGCTGGGTGATCCCGAATTTTATCCTCTGCTGCAGGCCATGCGGGAAATCCAGAAATCAGGATTAATCGGCCTACGGTTGAAAAAAATAGACAAATACGAAACCACCATGATGGTATTGCGGAGTAAGGGCGCTGAAAAACTGGAAAAAGAACTCGCCATGGTTAGGAGGATACTGGGTCTCAAGGCCCAAGAAAATGAATACCGGGTGGTCTATGGCACCGTTGCCGCACAGGAAGGCGAGATCGCCATGCAGACCCGGTCGATGCTGGAAATAATCACCGACCTCTCTTCTTTCATCGATGTGCCCCAGGTTCATGTTGACGAAAACCGAGTGAACCCAACCCTGCAAACGGATAACATCGGTGGAGTAACCGTGGAACCACTCATGCACATCCACTCCGCAGTCAAGAGACCTGATGATGCCTTCGTGGCCATGTCATACCGTGACACGTGGTTCTGGATTGATGACCGGGACCTGGAGTCAAAAAGATTATTTTCCTATCTCATGTTCCTTTTTACCCTGACGGAAACAGAGGAAGGCCGGGAAGGCGCACCGATTGTCACCATTCCCACCGGATAAAGACGGCATTAGGGAACAGTATTGAATGTGAATTTTTGACCAAAGCACCTAACCTATTTGAGGCAATACACGTAACAATACAGGGGGTTGTTAAAAAAAGGCCATTGGAATTACTGACAATTCTGGTAGTGATTTGCTTTTCCGCAGGATCGACTTTTGGAATGAAAGGGCCAACCAAGATAGTGCAGGGTGGCTGCAAAAGGATTTACCGTTGTTTTCGAAATCCAGCCTTCCCAGCCGGGTCGATGCAGCTGCCGTGTTTGAGTGCAAAAACAATGAATAGGTTTTCGTTGCCAAACACATGGAGGTGGGAGATACAATAAAAGTCACAGCTTGGAGATCCAGGTAATGAAAAATAAAAACTTTGTAAATCAGGCAGTTGTGGCCATATTCATTGCTTTGATGCTGTTGAATTACGGCTGTACCTCAAAAGACATCCGCCAGATCTTTCTCATGCCGGCGCCGGATGTTTATGATGACGGCACTATTACACCCTTTACCGATACCAACCCCATTGAAAATATCCCCTATAGAGGAATTCTCTATGCCACGGACAGGAAGCCGGCTGGTGAAGATGATGAAGAACCTTCCTATCTGAGTGAACGCGGCCACCTCCTGCGCATGGGAACGGCCAGGATACAATCAGGCGAAGAAGGGATTACCTGGGAAGAGGCCAGGCGAATTTCACTGCTTAAAACCCGCAGTGATAAATACCCCTTGCGGGTTGGTGCTGTTGAAGAAATCGGCATCCTGGACCGCAGCATCAATGTGTTTATGGAGTCGGAACTCATTCCGGCCGAACCGCATCTCCCGGCCCAACAGTTTGCGGAAATGGTGGATGCCAAGCTTGCCCTCTCCAAGAAAAAGGATATTTATATTTACGTCCATGGCTATAAAGTGACCTTTGAAAATCCTTTATTGGTCGCCACTGAATTGTGGCATTTTCTTGGTTACGACGGGGTGTTCATTGCCTATGCCTGGCCCGCGACGCCAAGTACTTTGGCGTACCTTTCCGATATTGAGACCGCGATGTATTCAGCCCGCAATTTACGCTTGTTTCTCGAATACCTTGCCGAAGAAACAAATACGGAGCGTATCCACATCCTGGGATACAGCGCCGGCACCCGGGTGGTCATTGACGCCCTGGCCCAGCTTTCCCACCAGAGAAAGTGTCTCGACAAGAAAGCTTTTGAAAAAAGATTGCCTTTAGGTCACATAATTCTCACCGGAAGCGATTATGATAGACAGATATTGGCAATGCATCTGCAGGATGGCTTGTTTGATATGCTTGAAACCTTGACTATTTATTTATCCGGAAGCGATAAAGCGCTCGGGATGTCCAATCTGGTTTTCGGCCGAAGGAGACTTGGACAGTCCTTTGATGGCCAAAAGATCCAACAGGGAGCGATAGAATATCTCCGGAAAAATAAAAAGCTTATCATAATCAATGTTACTGATGCCGCAGATGCCGATGCTGGGAACGGGCATGGATATTTTCGCAGCAGTCCGTGGGTGAGCAGCGATATTCTCATGACCCTGATGTACGACCTAATACCGGAGGATCGCGGTGTCGTTTTGGATGATGAACTGCCAATATGGATATTTCCGGATAATTATATACAGAGACTGCGCACAAAACTTAAGGAACACCTGCAGGGCTTTTAAGACCGGATAGATAGCAGCGTTTTTTTTGCTTTGCAGTACCGCTGGAAATCTTAAAATCCGGTAATTTTACGAGTATTCTTTACCTGCAAGGGATTATAGACTCAGTAAAGTCGAGTATGTTCTTAACATGCTAATAAAGATGATTAACTGGTAAGCGAGGTGCAGCATGAATTACAAGGCTATTCTGGTTTGTCTGGCGTTACTCTTTCCTGCGGTAATATTACAAACAATCCCTGCCAATGGAGAAGAAACACAGGACAAACCATGGGAACGGTTCAGCCTCAGCCTGGGTGGATTTCTTGCAGGTTTGAGCAGCAACGTCCGCATGGGATCTGATGCATTAGGTGTTGGTCTCGATATTGACGTTGAAGAAGCCCTTGATATGGAGTCAACTACAGCAGCCTTCCGAACCGACATCCTCTATCGTTCCGGAAAAACCCGCCACCACAGATGGGACCTGAATTACTTCAACTTTCGTCGCAATGCGACCAAGGTGCTGGGAAGAGACATTGAATTTCAAGGCCAAACATATAGTGTCGGCACCAGGGTCGATAGCTTTCTGAATATTGAGATCATCAAGGGAGGATACAGTTTTTCTCTTTTTCAAGACGATCGTTTCGACCTTGCTGTAGGATTAGGCGCTTACGTGATGCCTATCGATGTTGGCCTGAGTTCCGCCGCACAGGGTTCGCGAAGTGAATCCATCACTGCGCCACTTCCTGTTTTCAGTCTGCGCAATGATTTTGCCTATACACCAAAAATTTTCCTGCGACAGAATATTGAATTCTTTTATCTGGAAATGGGGCAATTTGAAGGGTTGCTCACAGACGTAAAGATTGCCCTTGAATACAATCCCTGGCAGCACGTGGGATTTGGATTAGGCCTTGATTATTTACGTCTTCGCATCAAAGCCGATGGTGAAGATTATCCCGCCATTGATTTTGTTGGTGACATTAAATTTGCCTATGCGGGGCTCATGTTGTATGCAAAATACTTTTTTTAACACCGCAGATTAGGAAAGGAGAACAGGAAGCGGCAACAACAAATATAAGTTTGGTACAACTGTAGCTGGACCGATGACAGATTTGGCTGTAAACTTCTAACAACAATTTTGGAATCAAGTATATATTTAGGGCAAAACAACTAACTGAATTATGTCATGAAAATAAAGTTTTACGGGACCAGAGGCTCAATACCTGTTGCAGACCGCGACTACGTGGAGTATGGCGGCAACACATCATGTGTGTCGGTCAGGTTCAACAATGGCAGAATAGCCATTCTTGATGCCGGCACAGGAATTCGAAAATTGGGAAAAGAACTGATGCAGGGGGGGCAGGCGCAACACGATAATATCTTTATCGTGTTGTCCCACACTCACTGGGACCACATCCAGGGCTTTCCTTTTTTTGCACCGGCCTATGACTCCAAAAGAAAAATCACCCTGGTCATTCCCGGTAAAATGAGAAATGCTAAAAAACTCCAGGATATTTTTTTCACCCAGATGCAGGATGAGTATTTCCCTGTACCCCTCAAAAAGATGGGAGCCAAAATTCATTTTTGGGAACCGGCAATAACAAATTACACTTCTCCATTCGGTGTTTCCGTTTCCGTCTCCAGGCACAACCATCCGGGAGGGGCATACGGCTACCGGGTCGAAGAAGAGGGAAAGGTCCTGGTCTATTGCACTGATATCGAGCATGGCGAAACCATTGATCCACAAGTAATCGATTTGGCGAAAGATGCTGATCTTCTCATCCATGATTCGCAATACACCCGGGAGGAATTAACGCAGAAAAAAGGGTGGGGACACAGCAGCTGCGAGCAGGCCCTGGAGGTGGCTGAACGTGCCGGGGTGAAAAAACTGGCCCTGTTCCATCACGATCCTGAACATTCCGATCCGTTCCTCGCGACCCTGGAAGAAGAGTGCCGGCAAAGATTTACCGAGGCATTTCTGGCAAAGGAAAATATGGAAATAGAAATTTGATGATAATTTAATAGCATTCCCTTCTTCCTAGGGTTGTGTCACATTTTATTTTCTGATTACCATCAAACTTCAGCCTTTTTGAGAGAGTGGTTGCGATTTTATCTGTCATTTCGAACGAATGTGAGAAATCGTATCGCCGGAGTTGAAGATTTCTCCCGTTGGTCGAAATGACAACCGTAATTATTTAATCAATAAATCAAGAGGTTACAAAACCCTGCAAAATTAGCTATAAATCAGTGGTAATCAGATTTTATATTGAAAATCTCGAAGATTTGTGATTTCCATAGATTTTCAAGGAGCAGTTAAAACGTTTCATTTCATACTATTTTGGCATATATTCCAAATTAGCTTAACCATTTTGGAGTAATTTTGCCAATGGCGCTTAAGATTCGTCAGCAAAAAAGGAGGCGAGGTACTGTGAAGCAGGCAGTTTATGTAATGGTAGCGATTGTTTTCTTTTCCTATGTATTTGGCGCGGTTGTGGAGGCGGCGCCTTTCACCCAGGGGAATAAAAGTGTGACAATCTCAGGCGGCAGCGGACACGCCTTTGGCAGTGATTATTTCGTGCTCGGTGTTGGCGGCGGGTATTATTTACTCGACGGCCTGGAGTTGGGAGTCGATGTTGACGCCTGGCTTGGCGCTGATCCTGATATTTACAGGATAAGCCCCCAAGTCCGCTATGTGTTTCATAAAGTTGACAATATTAAATCGTATGTGGGCACATTTTTCAGGCGGACATTCATAGAAGGTCTGGATGACCTTGATGCCGTCGGTTTCCGGGGTGGAGTGTTCATGATGCTTAATCGTGGCTCGTACCTCGGGGTCGGCGCAGTGTATGATTCCTATCTGGACTGCGAAGAAAGAATTTATTCGTCCTGTTCGAATACGTATCCTGAAATCGTCATATCTATCGCATTCTGAATAAATAAAAGCATGCAGCAGTATTTTCGCGAAACCCTTACAAGGGAACTTTCGAACCATGGCTATCAAATAGTCACAAAGGCATCAAAAGGAGTGCTGCTGATTGAGATGACCATTACCGGTTTTGGAGAAAGGGACGCAAAGATAATCCATGATCCTGTTTTCGGCCTAACATATCCTATTGGCGTCGGATCAGTTGCTGTAGAAGGAAATTTTCTTGATTCACTACGCAACCGAATTGATTATCTAGTGGTCCGCAAACAGATTGGTGCGCCTGATTTAAAATCCCAGACTCTGAGTGATTGGGGAGGTGTTGAGGCCACGTTCGACACGTGGGCAAAGAAAAAACGCCAAGCTGTGGATCAAAAACAATGAAGACTTGCGCTTGCCTTCCTTCCTGCTCTCATAGGTGAAAGTACCACCGGTTCATCTGCCTAACCTGAATATTATATACTCCCTTGCCTTTCCAGATTTGATCAAAACGTACACATAGAATATTTGACTGCTAGTATGTGACAAAAATTTTGCTTGCAAATAATTATTATTGATGATTATGTAAATTATAATTGTTAACATAAAATTATAGTTACCAGTTTTCTTTTCGATTAATTGGGGAAAATAGAAAGATATTATATATGGTGATGGGGAGATAGTTAGCTGTGGACAAAAATTCTTCGAAAAAAAAATCCCAATGTTTTAAAGCCGATATCATCTCCGATGGTAAGGTTTATCCTGGTCTTGTAAAGGATGTTTCGAAAAATAGCCAAGGATATGTATTTACATCTGTAGTTAATGTATCAAGAGATTTTATTCCAAAAAAAAATATTACGCTGGTATATCAAACAAAGGAAAACGAACAATTTTCTCTAGACTGTGAGTTCATGAAATTTTCAAGGACTTCACCATATGCTGATCAACTTGTTATTGGTTTAAAGGTTATTGACCCACCGCTGAAGAGTCGCAGCTTTGTAAATCTTTTTCGTAATTAGTTTCCATCCGGAAACAACTTGTTCCAGCATCCTCCAAGTCTACGACTTTCCGGATGGGAACTAAGTAGATAAACCTTTGATTCCTGCTATCCTTCCTCCACCGGAAATAGCAAATATTTTGGCATCCGGATCAATATTGAAAAGATCAACGATGGTCTCAAGGCCTTCTTTTTCAAGTATGACAATTTCGGTGATGATAAGATCGGCAGGATTTTTTCTTTACTGCTCTACTGCTTCCTTTCCAAAAAAATATACTTCGTAAGCAGAAAACAGCAAAGTCTGGCGGGGTATTGCTCGGATCAATTTGGCATCATCTACAATCAGGATGCGTTTCAAAATAATTCTTTCCCCTTTCATAACCGCTGCAGGCCGAACACACTTTATATGCTCTGTTAATGATATCAGGAGGGAGATTTTCTGTGATTTTCTTCGATTCACACGACAATATTGATTCCCAGCAAACACGCAAAATATGCAGATCGAGTTGATCATTGTTCGGGCACATGTCTTGATTTGGAGTAAATCGCTTGCATAAAAAAGGACTTTGCCTATTCATAATAATTCTCCAAACTATAAATGCTTGTTAGTAACAAATAATGTAATTACATGTTGCCTGTCAAAATAAAGAGCGATTTAATTACGCTTGCCGGAAGAAAAATCAGCTAACTAAATCTTTTCACAGTAATACCCGCCGCCTTTTATAAGTCTGAGGATTGGTCTTTTCTCTGCTGATGATCGTGAAGATGCCTTTCCATCAACGCCAAAAATCTCAAAAACCGTATTGACCGAGTTGACTATCTCGTCCACTTTAAAAGGCTTATGAAAAAACATGGCAGCTCCCATGCTCCGGAGTATTTCCGCATGGTAATCCTGGGCGGCCATCACAAAGACGGGAATTTCAGGTTTTGTGGTTTGGATATATTCCAATAACTCAAAGCCGTTTATTTCAGGCATTATCAGGTCAGTGAGAACAAGATCCACCTTTTCCGATTGGAGAATTCGCGCAGCCAACTTCCCGTTTGGAGCCGACAAAATAGTATCCGTGGCTTCATTTCGTAAAAAAACAGTGCTGAGTGCTTCCAGCAAAAAATTATCATCTTCGACTATAAGTATGGTACCCATGATTATGCCTTGAAAAATTATATCGTGGACAACGATTGAAGTTATAAAAACCACCCCAGCTTCTAACTCCAATATATCAATACATCCATTGCAAAACTGTGAAATAGTAACAAAATAGTCAAAATAATTTACAGAGATGGTGAAAAACAGGGGCGGTCCATTTGACTGATGGTTTCAATAGGTTTCAACATGGATTAAACGTAAGCCATGAAATCTCTATTGGGGACAAGACATACTATAAGCATGCAAAATATCCACTAGTTGGCACCCTGCAAGATAGGCAGGCAAACGATATAAAAAAAGCGCTCCGTCGGGAGCGCTGGTCCGCCTGAGCAGCATCCTCTTTTGGGGAAATCTTTTACACGATCAGGCTTTCATCGGCCTCGGCAAAAGCAACATTCATAAAGGCCTTTTCAAATATTTCGCTGAATTTCAGCCAATATATCTTCAACAAAGTATAATCTTCTGCCTCTGCCAAGGTTGCATCAACGAATATGTCCTCCAGCCAATGAGTGATATGTGCCATTGCGCTCACCTCCTTAAAACAGACCTTTCCTTTTATTCTTATACAATAATTCCGAAATGATGCTTTGTCAGCAAAGGATAAAGAAGGATTTTCTTCCTAATTTTTTAAAAAGGAGATTGGATACACTTCTACAGTAAAGGCTGCGGGAAAAAAAATGCTGACTTGATAATACTAATGAATTGAATGTTGTTCAGGAGAGAAAAAAGGGCAGGAGATTTAATTATTATCATCACCTTGCTTGCGGTCGCAGGCAAGCTCGCTGCGGTGGTCATGATAAAAATCACAACCGGATTTTAGGTCCTTTTTTAGTCGAGACCTTGCCCGGTGTAGCCTTATTTTAGCAGCATCAAGGGAGATTTGCAGGATAGCCGCAATCTCCTTGTTTGAAAAACCTTCCAGCTCATTAAGGACGATCACTGTTCTGTAATCCGGCGGCAGCCTGTCAACGAACTCCCTGATGCATTCGTTCATTTCGTCGCGGATGATCTGCCGATCAGGCGAAGTTGGTTCATCGGTGGTACCATTAACGGGACCCTCAAATTCTGCCATCTCTACCGGCAAAGGAGCCAGAGGCCCTGCGCTAGAATGTTTGAATGATGAAGATTTCAACCTGTCCAAAGCAGTGTTGGTGGCAATGCGGTAGATCCAGGTGGAGAGCGATGCCTCTCCCCTGAATCCGGCAAGGCCCTGGTTCACCTTTTCAAAGACTATCTGGGCAATATCCTCGGCTTCCTGCGGTCCTGCCAGCCGGATCAGATAGTGAAGAATTTTTACATAAAACTCATTATAGACTTTGTTGAAATCAATCGTATCAGTCATAGATGTTTTCTCACTTGGAATGATAGATAAATATTTTCATGATTTGCTACTCAAACCCCATTTTCATAGCAATATGTTAAAACCTCTTTCCCGATAATGCCATACGTTCGGTTCGAATCTTCATACTATAATCCGATGATATTACATTCTTGACTTGTTTAATCAGCGATTGATACAATTTCCCAACTCATAAAATGGTAAAAAAACTCATAACCATATTGGTCGAAAAGGCGGAGGAAGAATTGCCGGGGTTAGCGGCAAACCTTGCCAAAATGCTATAAAATTAACAGGATATAAAATGAGATGAATATCGTGCAAAGCCTCGAAGGTTTTACCAGGGATGCTATTATAATTGGCGCTGAAATTGTCCTTCTCTTGCTATTATATTTTCTCATTAGTTCAATATTACGTCTTTTTTTTAATCGTTTCAGCTCCCTCTCTTTTTTACAAAAATATCAAAATCAGTCCGACAAGATCAGACATGGAATTAAGGGAATTCTTATTCTCCTCTGCATAGTGTCATGTGCCGCTGTCATCTTTTTTAACGGCTATCTGATCTATCAACAGAAGGATGTCTATGAATACACCCTGGGACTGTTTTCCCGAATTCCTCAAGATTTCTGGCGCCAACTGGGCTTCGACCTTGTGAAAATTTTCGCGCTGTTCATTGCGGCACCATTTTTTATTCGTCCAATTGCACGGTTTTTCGCCTTTCTCAAGGAAAAAGCTAAAGCGTATAACCAGTTGGAATCAAATGACGAAAGCATAGAAAAATTCTTCACCACCCTGGAGAGAATTTTTAAGAACAGCATCTGGCTGCTGGTCCTTATCTTTTCCTGGCAAATTCTATCCCTACCCATAGGGGTTGCAAACTCCCTTTTCATTATACTTAAAATCTATCTGATCATTTCCATTGGCCTGCTGGTGGGTCAAGCAGCGGCCGCCTTTGTGGACAGCCTTGGTGCGCTCAGTAAAAAATACTGGTATCGGGATAATTATCTTGATTGGTATAACCGATTAAGCGGGCTCATGCCGCTGTTTCGGCGCTGCTTGGAATACATCATCTATGTTTGGGTGGCGTCGCTGGTTATGCTGCAGGTGAATTTCATAGCACAATTCGCCGCTTATGGGCCCGCAGCAGTACAGATCATTGGCATCTTTTTCCTGGCCAGAGTTGTGGTGGAGGTCTCCAATTTGCTTGTGGACAAAAAAATGTCCGGGCCGGATGAGATCCCATCTGCTCAACAGCAGCAGAGAAAAACGATCATACCTATTATCAAAACCCTTCTGCAGTCCCTGATTTATTTTATCGCTTTTATTTTGATGCTCAGGGCTGTGAATATTAACCCGTTGCCGCTTCTTGCCGGAGCCGGCATCCTTGGTGTTGTCGTGGGTATGGGCGCCCAACCTATAATCAACGATATTGTCTCAGGATTCTTCATCCTTTTTGAAAATCTTTTTCTGATTGGCGACTATATTGAAACTGATCCGGCCCGGGGCATTGTCGAGGAAATTCATATCCGCACTACCTATATCCGGGATCCAAACGGCCAGTTGCATATCTTGCGGAACGGTCAAATCGGTGCTGTAGTCAACTTTTCGAAAGAGTTTACATTTGCTGTGGTGGAGGTAGGTGTGGCCTATGACTCCGACCTTGAACATGTATTTACGATTCTGGAAGAGACCGGCCGCCAATTCAAGGAGAAAAACCCGGATGTTCTCGAGCCGCTGATGGTCCGAGGTCTTAAGGAGTTCGGGCAATCAGAACTTCTTGTCCGGACAACAACCAAAGTGAAACCCGGCTGCCACTACCAGGTGGCCTATCAGCTACGCAAGATGATCAAGGAGGCCTTTGACCGTGAAAATATCGAAATACCATTTGTAAGGCGGGTGCTCATCTTCCAGAAAGATAATCAGGCAGAACCAGCAACAGGGTAAACATCTCGATTTCCCAAACCAACCTTTTATACATAGCGCCATAAGTTCAAGGCGCCCAGCCAGGCGAGGAAGGAGCGAGGAGTCGGCGGAGTCCCGCTGTAGCGGGATGAGCAGGCACCGCAGCAAGTGACGAAGCATGATGGGATGTATCGGACTTATGGCGCTATGTAAAAATTTATATCCAGACAAACTATTTCACGAAATCTTCAATCATTACATAATCATTCTTTTTTTTGGCCTCATGACAATCTATACATCCCTGCACCTTGCCTGCTTTCATATTCTTTCCTTCTGCACTGTATTCCGCCCAGAACCAGTTACCTGCGGTAGGATTATAATCCATGACCTTATACATGACACTTATTGAAGAAAGTTTCTTTTCCTTGGAAAAGTTTTCCATCACAATTAACGACTCCGGCGGCATGCCTTTTCCTTTTTTGACCGCAGCGGCAGCTAAATCATTAAGATAAATAGTAATGTGCGCACCATGCTGCCCGCTTCCTGCAGAGCGCCTTTCTTTGCCCGGCCATAATTTCCAATCAGTGTAAGGGCTTTTAGCTTTTATGTAGTCGTAAACCGAATCCGGATTGGCATAAGGTGCAATTATCGTTGTTTCTGCCGGCAAAGTTGCGTGAATCGCGTAAACGCGTTCACCAATAATGAAAATCCCCAAAATTGACATTGCAATGAAAAATGTTCTTTGCATGACCCACCTCCTGTAAAAAAACGTTATGAGAAATATAAGACATAAAGCCGCAAAGGGCAAAAACCTGAAAAACACAAAAGCCCTCAAACGAGCATTGGCTCATGTGAAGGCCCATTTTATAGCAATTTCAAAATAACCCCTTTCATGATGTATTCCTCAAGAAAAGAGGATTGTATAAAAGATGTGACTTTTACATCCGGGGAGTTACATCCTGGCTTGGATCAGGTCCTTTAAATACCTCCAATCAACTGAACTCTGGCGGCAATTACAATTGGCCAGGAGGACCACCTGGGGGATAACACTATGACCGTTTTTCCTAAGGGTACCATTAGGTGATAGGTTTTGCGGATTCAAATATTTTTGCCGTAAGTCCTTTGTACAGAGGCAACCGACTACCCCTCCGGGACGATTCAAATCGATTTGCTTCACAAGGAAATCCCGGCTCCGTAGTATTCCCTTGTCTTTGTGAAGCTTGCCGCTAACCACGATATGAGATCCGGTATACCCCAATTCCCGGGCAACTCCTCTTATCTCCCGCAAACCGCATTCAACGGAACACTCATCAGGACATTGCAATCCTTTCTGGGGATCGATCATTGTAGGGCACTCTTTCGGCCGTAAACAATAGGGCAGAAAAAGCATTCTTTTGTGAAAAGGAATTTTTACAAACCTCTTGAAAAAATAGCTGTTTGATGCTGCAACAACCCTTCTCACATAACTGTCCTTGTTCACAGTCTTCGGAAATAGACGCACGACTGGTTTGTATAAGAATACAAGGACAGGCAGGGTAATCCAATTTGGTATCAATCTCATATCGACGGCTTTATATCAGCACTAAATTTGCAGATTTGTTATTATTGTGAAAGTGTATCACATACGAAATGAATGGACTGCCAAAATAATTCTACCTAAATTGAGCGATTTTCGCGCATCTTCGGAGAAATCGAAAATCCCGGAGGGTTTCAAATTTTGAAAATTCAAATCAGTATAAGTACATTATAAAAAACAAAATAAATTCTTTTTCAAAATTTGAAACGCTCATTTTAGGTTCTACTACCATACCATATTACATTCGTATTATCTAAATTTCTTACTTTTTCCAGTCAACATTTAGTGCGAAATTATCTTCGCGACCGGAAAAAGTATCTCCACAGCTTGCCGCCGTTAAGATAGACATGCACAGCGGCGAGACATAAGGTCGTATAAGCAAAATACCGGTGCGGCATGAATTTTCTGAGTTCAAGCTGTGCCTGGATATAGCCCAGCATCCCTGTTACGCACAAAAAGATTATGAGAAGCAGGCTGATCAAATAATTAACACCCACCTTCTTCATGGTTTACCCACTGCATGAAGGTATATGGTCGCTTCTTTGTCTCCGTCAACTTCAATAAGACTGTTAATTTGTTTATCAATAAAGGCGCCGACCGTCACAGAGCCCAAACCCAGAGAAACAGCCTCAAGGGCAATATTCTGGCTGATATGGCCGGCCTCTATATAGACATAACGGTATCCCCTTTCCCCGTATTTACTGGTGGTACGGGCAAAGATAGCTGACATGACAAAGGTAACACTTGCCTCACCAAGCATGTCCTGGCTCAATCCGGCCGAGGATATCTTCTTGCGGAAATCACCCTCTTTTATTAGTTCCAGTCCATGCTCTCCAATAACATAATGATATACCCCTCTTGGAATACCCTGAACGTTATTGACAACCGGATAAATTTCGAAAGGATATAGTGCGCCTGCGGAGGGCGCGGTTCGCAAGGGAGTGCCATATATTTTACCGGTAATCCCCTGGGCCGCGAATAACAATTGGGAAAGTTCCGCAAGAGAAAGAGGTTTGCTCGAAAAATTTCGTAATGATCGCCTTTTTTGAATGGCTTCCTCAAGTGATATGCCGTGATGTTCCGGTTTCGGGAGTTTGATCATCTTTTCCCCTCCGATTCTTTTATATTTGGGGGGCTTCCGGGGCTTTGCTCCAACGAGATCTCCCAAAACCCCCATCCAGTTTAATGAGGTTTGCTCATGGAACGCCGCGCCAATACTTTTTTCATCATGGTCACTCCTGGCGCCTGCAATCTCATAAGGAAACATGAGAGCAGCGATGAAAAAGGCCGTTGATAATAATCCAAAAAGGAACTGACGCTGACCGGTCATATTTCACAAAAAGTAATTTCGTTACGCTATATGCAGCGTATTACGTAATGAGATTCCCCTTCCGTCTGAGCTTGACAGCAGGGAGCTTCAATAATTCCTACTCATTTAAACTCTATGCCTTGCCTTCTCCTTATATATAAGCGCTCTGCGCCTGAAGATAACAAAATTTTGTCGCTGTTGATGTTTATCTTGTTATATCAACTCGATATAGTAGTCGTCGTCCTCGTTTAAACTTTATAGCGACGAAGTCGCGTTTAACGCAAAATTGCTGTAGTTCGCAATTTTGCGTAGAACCTTTTTTAATACTGTTGCAAAAGACTGAAACGAAAAAAAGTATATTTTTTCAATAAATAAAAAATATGGAGACAGGGCAGTCCATTTCATCTCACAGAACCACAAACAAATTGAGAACAATTCTCTTTCTTGCTATTATTGCACCCTTGAAAACATTTACATCAACCAAAACCCATGGATAGTGAGGCATATCTATGCTCTCAAAAAAGATAATACTGCGCGATGATGAAATACCAACCCAGTGGTACAATATTGTGCCGGACATCCCAAACGGGCTGCAACCGCCGCTGGACCCGGAAACTAAAGAACCCATGGGACCGGAAAAGCTTGCCGTTGTTTTCCCCATGAGTTTGCTTGAGCAGGAAATGAGCGGTGAACGCTATATTGACATACCTGAAGAAATCCGGGAAATCTATTCCATCTGGCGGCCAACTCCGCTGGTACGAGCCGACAAGCTGGAAAAAGCGCTCAACACAAAAGCAAAAATTTATTACAAATACGAAGGCGCTTCGCCTGTAGGAAGCCACAAGCCGAATAGCGCTATAGCGCAAGCCTATTACAACAAAAAAGAAGGCGTCAAACGACTGGCCACAGAAACCGGGGCCGGGCAGTGGGGTAGCGCCCTCTCTTTTGCCACCAATAAATTCGGCCTGGAATGTAAAGTGTATATGGTAAGAATATCCTTTGATCAGAAACCATATCGCAAGGCAATGATGCACACCTACGGCGCTGAAATCATTGCCAGCCCCAGCTCTGAAACGGCCTTTGGCCGCTCCGTCCTGGAAAAAGATCCCGACACCCCCGGCTCGCTTGGCATCGCCATTTCAGAGGCCTTGGAAGATGCAGCCGGCCGTGAAGATACCAAATATGCCCTTGGATCGGTTCTTAATCACGTTATCCATCACCAAACCGTGGTCGGGCTCGAAGCAAAAAAGCAAATGGAAATAGTCGGCGACTATCCGGACATTGTCATTGGCTGCTGCGGAGGGGGGTCTAATTTCGCCGGCATTGCCGCTCCCTATATTGCTGATTATCTGGCCGGCAAAAAGGTGCGTTTCGTAGGGGTAGAACCCGCCTCCTGCCCGACACTCACCAAGGGAGTATATACCTATGATTTCGGCGATGTGGCCCAACTAACCCCACTTCTTTCCATGTATACCCTGGGCCATGATTTTATCCCGCCCGGCATCCATGCGGGAGGGCTGCGCTATCACGCCATGTCGCCCATAGTCAGTGCACTGGTAAGGGAAAAAATCATTGAACCCATAAGCGTGCGGCAGCTTGAATGTTTTGAAGCAGGCGTCTTATTTGCCAGAACAGAGGGCATTATCCCGGCGCCGGAATCAAACCATGCTATCCGTGCGGCAATCATTGAAGCTACCAAAGACAAAAACGAGCCCAAGACCATTCTTTTTAATCTCTCCGGCCACGGCTTGCTGGACCTGGGTGCGTATGAACAGTTTTTCAGCGGCAATCTTAAAAACTATGACTATCCTGCAGAGGCTGTTGCAGAGGCCACCAAAAATCTGCCCAAGATTTAGAATATCCGAGGATGGACGTTGGACACGTGCATCCTCCCTTCCCTTCCCGAATTAAAAACCAGAGTAATTAATGCCGTTTCTTCTGCCATTTTTCACTTTTACTTTTTGGTGCAACACATAGCAATTTTTTATAGTAAAAGCCTAGACAAGCAATATAGTCTACTATATAAGATAGTTATAGAAGTGTTCTTCAAGTCGGCAAAATGCAGAGGGAATTGTAGCGGTAACATCTTACAAAACTGCCAAAATGTGAGATCACCATGAGCGATCCAGTACCTTCCGGCGGCAACGACAAGCTACAAAGCACCAGTGCAGACTGGGAACGTGTATTCAACTCAATCCCTGATCTGGTGATGATCCTTGATATGGATCATAAGATCCTCGTCGCCAACCCTGCTACCTGCAAGGCTGTAAATCTTCCCCAACACGAAATCACCGGAAAGTTTTGTTATGAAATTTTTCATTGTTCAGATCATCCCCCTGAAGAATGTCCATTTGAAAAACTGAAAATATCCAATAATCCGCAGACTATTGATATGGAATTGGAGGCTCTGAACGGCACCTATATGGTAACAGTTGCCCCTATTTTTGATGAACATTCTAAAGTGATCAAGGCTGTCCATATTGCAAAGGACATCACCGATCACAAGGAGGCTGCGAAGGCCCTTAAGGAAAGCGAAATATTGTTCCGATCTCTGTATGAATCAGCGCAGGCTTTTATCCACATTATTGATACTCATGGCAGAATTATTGATACGAATCCTTATTCGATCAAAAAATCAGGTTACTCAAGAGATGAATTGGTGGGGAGTACATTGTCTGACTATTTCACACCAACCTCACAATTGATCTTTGCTGAGCAGTTTCAGATACTTTTAGCGAAAGGGCATAATAGAACCAATGTTGAATTTATCTGCAATGGACAAAAGACCATTTCTGTTGAATGCACCGGTTCGGTTGTTTATGACAATACCGGGGCAATAAAATATATCGTGGTTTTTCAACAGGATGTCACTGAACGCGTGCAGGCGATGCAGGAACTGCGCAGAAAAAACCGAGCCCTGAAGGCACTCAGTGAAGCCAACCAGTTGTTGATTCGTGCAAAAGATGAGAAGAGCTATCTGCACAGCACCTGTAAGGTTCTTGTTGATATTGGTGGATACCGCCTTGCATGGATTGGTTTTGCTGAAGACGATGATAAAAAGACAGTGAGACCAATAGCGCAGAAAGGATTTGAGGAAGGGTATCTAGATACTATAAATATTTCCTGGGAAGATAATGAAAGAGGCCGCGGCCCCACCGGGACTGTTATCAGAACAGGCAAACCGGCCATCTGTAAAAACGTGGTAACCGATCCTGATTACGAACCCTGGCGAGATGAGGCCATCAAACGGGGATATGCCTCCTCAATCGCCTTACCGTTAATCACCGATAACCGGCCTTTTGGGGCTCTGAATGTCTATGCCTCGGAACCTGATGTATTTGATGAGGAGGAAGTATGCCTTTTACAAGAACTTGCCGACGATGTTGCCTACGGCATTGTTGCGTTAAGAACCGCAGCAAAGCATAAGCAGGCAGAAAAAGAAGTGCTGCAACGCGAGGAACAGTACCGCCTGTTGGTGGAGACAATCCCATATGGCATACAGGAAAACGACCTAACAGGTATCATTACCTTCAGCAACGCCGCCCATCACAGGATTATGGGTTATGAGCCCGGCGAGCTCATCGGCAAACCCATATGGCATGCGGTAATCACTCAAGAAAAAAAGGAAGAGCTAAAAAACTATCTGGCTGTGCTTGTAAAAAAACAACCTGTTCCAACTTCCTTTACTGGCCAGAACAGAACCAAAGATGGCAAAATCATTGATGTTCAGATTGATTGGAACTATAAACGAGACGAACGGGGAAATCTCACCGGCTTTATTTCCGTTATAACCGATATAACTGACAAGAAAAACATGGAAGAACAGCTCCGCCAGTCCCAAAAGCTCGAAGCAATCGGCACCCTGGCCGGAGGTATTGCCCATGATTTTAACAATATTCTCTCCCCCATATTCGGATTCACAGAGTTAGCACGGGGAGCTTTACCCGAAGAGAGCGAATTACGCGAATACCTCGGCGAGGTACTCACAGCGTCTCATCGGGCCAAGGAACTGGTAAAACAGATCCTGGCGTTCAGCCGCAAAGGGGATCAGGAAAAGCACCCGATGCTCATGCAGCCGATACTCAAGGAAGCCCTCAAACTTCTCCGCGCCTCTTTGCCGACCACTATTGAGATCCACCAAAAGATTGATGCGGATTGCGGACCGATATTTGCAGATCCCACCCAAATTCACCAGGTAATTATGAACCTGTGCACCAACGCCTTTCATGCCATGCAAGAGCACGGCGGAGCACTTGAAGTAACCCTTTCCGATGAAGGTCTTTATAGAAGCGATTACTTTTCTCCCATTAGTCTTCCTTCCGGAAAATATGTGCGTTTAACTGTCTCCGACACCGGTCACGGAATGGATCAGGACATTGTCAAGCGGATTTTTGAGCCCTATTTCACCACGAAAGAAATGGGGGAAGGAACAGGACTGGGATTATCGGTGGCGCACGGCATTGTCATGCATCATGGCGGACAGATAACAGTCCAGAGCAGACCTGGAAAAGGAACAAAATTCGAAGTCTATTTCCCCCAAATCGAAACCAAGAGTTACGAAGCGGTCGAGAAAAACAACATCGCACTGCCTGGCGGATCTGAACGTATTTTGTTGGTTGATGATGAGGATCTGGTACTGAAAGCCTCGTCAAGAATGTTGGAGCGTCTTGGATATACAGTCACTACTTTTGGCAACAGCGGAGAGGCGCTGGAATTTTTTCAACAAAAACCCAATGCTTTTGATATTGTCATTACAGATCTGACCATGCCGGGTATGAAAGGTTCTGATCTTGCAAAGAAATTCATGGAAACAAGGCCTGATATCCCAATTATCCTTTGCTCCGGTTACAAAACACAAGAACCTGAGGCTTATGTTCAAGAGCTGGGCATTAAAAAGTTTCTGATGAAACCGCTCAATCGCCTGGAACTGGCTGAAACCGTCAGAAAAATATTGGACGAATATATTGATACAGGATTGCCACAATGAAACATGTAATTGGCGCTGTTTTGGTTCTCTATTATATTCTGGCCTTTTCATCACCAAGTTTTGCCGGCCAAAAAATTATCATCAGGAACCATTCGTTCGGCATTGTCACTGAAACCAAACAGGAAAAGAAAAAAGGCGACTACAATTGTCAGAAAATTGCCATATTCATCAAAAACGAAAACTGCGTCGGCACCTATAAAGCATCTGTTGGAGAAGCCGTTATCGGCGAAGGACAGATTGATTTCAGGAAGATGAATAACACAATTTACATCGGTTCAACAAAACTCTCTGTGGGGTGCCAGATTCAAGGCGATCTTGAAATAACAGCGTATTGACATAAAGTTCGATATATCCGGTTTACGAATAATTGTGTTTCGGGTATACTCTCTCCTTCTTTTTTTCGAGGTATATGTATACAGGAGGAATACATGAGTTTAACGTTCAAATCGAGTTGTTTTGAAACTGAAATTATTCAACTTGCTGAAACTGAAGAGATGATCGTCAGAGGCGGCCGGGACAAGTTCCCCATGCTCACCAAGGCGTTTGAAGGAATCAGACAGATCGGCGTAATCGGCTGGGGTTCCCAAGGCCCTGCGCAAGCCCAGAATCTCAGGGAATCTCTGGAAGGCACATCCATCAAAGTAAAGATCGGGCTCCGGGAAGGAAGCTCTTCGCTGGTCGCAGCCCGGGAGGCAGGGTTTAGCGAAGAAACCAACACCCTGGGTGAAATGTGGAGTGTAATCAAAGAATCCGACATGGTGCTCCTGCTGATTTCCGACGGCGCTCAAGTTGAAAACTACAAAAAGGTTTTTGAAACCATCAAGCCTGGCGCGACATTGGGCCTCTCCCACGGCTTTCTGCTCGGGCATTTGCAGAGCGTTGGCGAATATTTCCCGGAAAATATTAATGTTATAGGTGTCTGTCCCAAAGGAATGGGCCCCTCGGTGCGTCGCCTGTACGTACAGGGCAAAGAAACCAACGGCGCCGGCATCAACAGCAGCTTTGCGGTTGAGCAGGACGTTGATGGACGCGCCACTGACCAAGCCATTGGCTGGGCTATTGGTGTTGGTGCTCCGTATTTATTTCAGACCACCTTGGAGTATGAATACCGTAGCGACATCTTTGGTGAACGCGGCATCCTCCTGGGCGCCGTACACGGAATTGTCGAGGCCCTTTACCGCCGTTTTGTCATGGAACAGGGAATACCTGAAAAAGATGCATTTAAAGCCTCGGTTGAAAATGTAACAGGGCCCATTAGCAAGACCATTTCCCATGACGGCATTCTGGCTGTATATGAAAAGCTTGACGATGCGGAAAAGGAAACCTTTGAAAAAATTTACTCACACGCATATGGACCGGCCTATGACCAGCTTCTGGAAATTTATGACGAGGTGGCAAGCGGCAATGAGATCCGCAGCGTCTATATGGCAGGCCTGCGCTTTTCACGCTTTCCCATGGGTAAAATCGACGGCACCCGCATGTGGCGGGTTGGTGAAAAAGTCCGGGCCGCGAGAACCGATACTCCGATTGCACTGCATCCATTTACTGCAGGTATTTACTGTGCCACCATGATGGCGCAGATAGACCTGCTCATCGAAAAAGGACATTGCCTCAGTGAAGTTTGCAACGAATCAGTGATTGAAGCTGTTGATTCTCTCAATCCATATATGCATTACAGGGGAGTGGCCTTTATGGTGGACAACTGCTCCACCACCGCACGGCTTGGTTCACGGAAATGGGCTCCACGTTTTGATTATATTCTTTCCCAACAGGCCTTTGCAGACTATGATCAGGACAAGCCGGCTGACGTGAGGCTGATAAATGAATTCAAAAACCACAAAATCCATGAGGCATTAGCAACCTGCGCCACCCTCAGACCACCGGTGGATATCTCGGTAGTTGGCTAGCAAACAAACCTTTTAAGCATAAAAAAGCCGGTCAAGGAACTTACTCCTTGGTTGGCTTTTTTTGGTTTTATTGCACCTTATCTGCAAAGCGTTACCAGAATCAATAACACACAGCGACATAAGTATTTGCTCATCGTTGAATAACCGCAGGGGGGCATAAACTTTATTCGATATTGAAAATGAGACTGAGCGCAATTATTTTGTTAATAAATGTTTTCATCTTTATCATCTTTAGGGGGAGTTAAGAACACTTGACATAAAAGGGTGTATGATAAACTAAATGGTAGTATAGTATAGCCTACTATTTTTCTGGAAAAATTGTTCGGATTTCCGGAAGCCAAGCAGTATGAAAAATATAATGCTTGGTGACTAATGCATAACTAAAGGTGTTTCGTACACAACTATGCCTATCGAGCAATTGGCACAAGAATTGCCTATGATGAGCCCCTTGCCTTCGGGAATACCCCGGATATTGACCATTTTCAAAATTATCAATCACATTATTGGACGAGTACGGCTGATCAATTTGATGAAAATATATATTTTCATGACTTCTCTGCTTTTGGTGAATTTTGAGATAATGGGAATAGAGATTGGGAAATGTATGCCTGGGTAGTTCGTGATGTCGATGTTGATGCTTCAGCTGTAATTCCCGAACCTTCTAATTCTACTGTTCTGATGTTTGGAACCGGTTTAGCGGGCCTGGAAGGAATTAGATTTAGAAAAAGAATAGCATTGCCTCAAAAACGGAAAATGAAATTCTTGTTAAGAAATGGATAAGCACCAAAAATATTTTATATGGGGAATAATTGGAATATTCTTAGCTATTCTAATTACAGGTGCGTATGCAAGAATTTGGGAGTATATGCAGCCAACTTTCACAATAAAAGAGGCAATGATATTAAAGAAAGAGCATTACAAATCTACAAATGATCTTCACTGGAATTTAAAGGGATATAGAGTTTTAACTGATAAAGATAAAAGAATAATCGATTTTCCTGAAAATAATATTCCAGATTCGGTAAAAGAACATGACACGATAGATTTAGTTGTTAGAAGAAGCTTTTCTTGGTTTGGTTTAAAAAATGAGTTAGATGGAATAGAAATTATAATTAATAATGAAAAATAAAAAAACCTAACTCACCAGTACTAATATATTTATCCTCAACATGAGGGGTCAATATTTAACCTGGAGAAATCATGAGAATAAGTCATTGACTTTACTTCTATTCTTTTGTTTATGAAGCACGAAATCGGACTTCGTCATAGCAAGAAATAAAAGAAGGTTTTCTTTGTTAATTTTTGATTTAATTTATTCGTTTGGCATTGAGTATTTTGCTATCCCCTCAAATTCATTACGATCAGTATAGCTTCGCATAGTCCCAACCAACTTCTTCTACCTTCTGCCTTTATGAGGTAATTCTCTCCTTACACACCCTTTACGCAAGTCCGACAGCCGCGGTCTTTTCAATGATCCCTCTCTTAATGAGTTCTCGATTGTAAGCGGTAATGACATCCCGCCTTTTCAACATGCCGACAACCCATGGATCGTCAGGCGATTCTACCACCGGGATCTCTTCAATGCCCTTGGAATCAAACAGGTTAATGGCCGTGTGCAGGTTGTCCTCAGGGGTCAAAACAACCACCTTGCGGGCACAGATATCTCCCACCAGGGCGTTAAGGCGCAATTCTTCACTTTGGAGGATTTTCTTGACGTCCTGCAAGGACACCATACCTGTCATTCTGCCTGTTTCATTAATTACCGGGAAGTAGAAACTGTCCTTGGTTATGCTGAAAATAGTAAGCAACTGATCAACATTGGCCTTTTCACTGACAAAATCAACATCTTCAGTGATAACCTTGCCGACTCTGATGGATTTCATCAACACCGTTTCGCGTCCCTCGTGGATATCAATACCTTCCCGGCCGAAATCAACCGTATCTATGGAATCGGGATTCAACCAGCGCGCCACCACGGTACCGATGATACTGGCCAACATGACCGGGATAATAATCAGATAATTCCCTGTCATCTCAAAGAGAAGGAAGATGGCGGTAAGGGGCGCATGGGTGGCGGCGGCCAGAAATGCTCCGATGCCCACCGCGGCATAGGCGCCCGGACTGGCTGTCGAAGTCGGGAACAGTTGGTGGGCAACACCTCCGAAAGTGCCCCCAATCGTAGCACCAATAAAAAGGGATGGGGCAAAAACACCCCCTGCCCCACCAGCTCCCAGGGTAATTGAAGTTGCAACGATCTTCAGAAAAACCAGGGCCAGCATGGTTAATACAACGCCATGGCCGGACAGAACGTCACCGATGTATTCATAGCCATCACCCATAACCTGGGGAAATGCCATGGCCATGAAACCAATAAGGAGTGCACCGACAATTGGCTTTACCTGCGGATGTATATTCAATACAGCGAATTTGTCGCGCATTTTGTAAAACATCCAGATATAAAATACGGCGATCAATCCCACAATTACGCCCATTATGATATAGAGTGGGATTTCAACATATGGATTGATGAGATGGTAGTCAGGGATAGGAAAGGCCGGACTTTCGCCGTAGTAGACCCTGGAAACGACCGTTGCCATAGCAGAGGATATTACCAGAGCCGCAAAGGATGAAATCTCATAGGTACCAAGCAGAACAATTTCAGATGCAAAAAACACCCCGGCAATAGGTGCATTGAACATAGCGCCAACTGCGCCGGCGCAACCGGCGGCAATATAGACCTTCATTCTGGTGCCCGACACCCGGAAAAACTGGCCGACCTGCGAGCCGAGTGCGCCGCCGACCTGGGCGATTGGTCCTTCCACTCCGGCAGAACCGCCGGTGCCCATGGTGAGTGATGTTGAGATTATTTTTAACAGGATGGTGCGGGACTTGATTATCCCACCGTACAGGTTAACCTTGCGGAGGAATTTCGGAAAACCGTAGCCGTTCACTTCCCCCTTATATTTTAATGAAAATGGAATGAGCAGCACCATCCCGCTTATTGGCAGGAGGGGCAGCAATAATAGGTGCCAGCCACCCTCATGGATACCGAGTAATTCATGGCCGCGGACAAAAATTCCTTCATGGACAAGATCGACCACGGTGCGAAAAAGGATGTTCGCTGCTCCCGCCCCAAGACCAATGCAGGTAGCAATCCCCACCATCTTGGAGTTTTCCCCGGGCATGAATTTTTTCACACCTTTGATGACGAGCTGTCTGGTCATGACTTCTCAGGCACCTCGCAGCCCAATAATTTAGCCTGATTCAGAAAAAATTCATCCGTCATCCCGGCAATAAAGTCCTTGGCAATAGCAGCCGCAGAGTGAGTAGCTTTGTAAGAATCATCCATGCGATTGAGAAACTCGATAAAGATGAGCGAATCCCGTTTTTCAGTTTCAATGTCGTGCACAAATGTTTGAAACATCGTGCGGTAACTGGACTGTATTTTATCAAAGCCTTTCTTAATCAGGGGATTTAGGTAAATTTGTTTATAATTAAAGTCTTTCAGCTCCTTAAGGCTTTTGGAAATGGCCGGGCTGAAAAAAATCGAATCATCAACAATACCATTTGTTATAAGATCAGCCACCAGCCGATAAACAATGGTGCCATTGGTGTTGCCAAGCACTTTCCGACAGTTCTCCGGAATTTCCTCGCGCCTGATCAGTTTGAGCTCTATGGCGTCTTCGATATCCCGGCCAATATAGCTGATCGTATCAGAGAAACGGACAACGCAGCCCTCGAGAGTCATGGGAACCAGGTCTGTTTTGGGTTCGCTTGCCTTTGCAGCGATCTGTTGATCGAAATCGTCAAAGGTCTTTTCCCTTTCCGGCTGCAAGACGCGGTCATGCACCTCGCCGTCGTGACAGAGGATGCCGTCCAGGGTCTGGAGGGTGAGATTCCAGCCGCGTCCCCCTTTTTCAATACCGTCCAAAAATGTCACGCTTTGAATATTATGCTGAAATGAAGGAAGTCCATTTTCCTTACAAAGGGTGGAGAGTACTTTCTCACCATCATGGCCAAAGGGAGGATGACCAATATCATGGGCCAGGGCTATTGCTTCGATGAGGTCTTCATTTAAGCCAAGGAACCTGCCAATGGTTCTGGCGATTTTTGAAACCAGCTGCACATGCAACACCCGGTGGGTGATATGATCGTTGTTGATCATATAAAAGACCTGGGTTTTGTCAATATAGCGGGTATAGGCCCGGGAATGGAGAATCCGGTCGGCATCGAGGGCGAAATTCTGCCGATGACCGGGGCATGGCTCCGCCCTGCGGCGTAAACCATCGATGCTCAAAGCGGCAAGAGGAGACAAGTGATTCCTTTCCCTTGCATCAAGAGCATTTCGCAGTTCAAGCAGTTTAGGATCAGTGCAGTCTTCAGCAAGCATGATATGCCTTATTAATGTCAGTCTCAGTTAAGATTACTACTCCCGCCCTTCAGGGAGGAAAGCTTTAGCATGTATTTGTTTTTCTATACTCGTGCTCGTGCTCGTGCTCGTAATCGTAGTCGTAATCGATCTTTTTTTTCATGATCAAATAGGTAACTATGCTTCATTTTCGATTACTATTATGAGCACGAGCACGATAATAACGGATCTACTTGATCCGTGTGAGGTTATTGAGTTGCAGTTCATCAAAAGTTAAAAAGAGCGCCGGCAAAATAATTTCCACAACGCTTGCAAGCAGAAGGGAAAATCCCTTGTTATTGGGGGTGGAGAGCTTCATTTTTGAATTTTCTTGGGCGGAGCATCTTTTGCTAAATTATGGACCAGGATCTTGACCGCGGTTTCCATGGCCATGTTCAGTAGTGTTTCGTCAGATGCAATGGCACCGGTGTTCGCACCAACAGCCATTTTTTCCTGCTGCGCCTCCATCCCGGTGGCCTTTGCTACGGCTATCATTTCCCCCCTGGAGATATCTATGAGCCTGCCCTGCAGGCTAACTTCGTACCCCCGGGTCTCCCGCCAGGCAATACCGATGCTGTCCCGCATTTTTATAGGCTTAATGGCGGTTAACGTCCCTACCATGAGCAGTTCAGCCCCCAATTGTTTTCCCAGCCGGTGCATATCAGTCTCTTCAATAACACCTGTCTGACTGAGCGACACTTCCTGGAGCACCGCATCCAAGCGACCCCTTTCCACAACCCTGAAACGTTTCGTATGAAACAGCTCGCTTGCGGCAAGATCACTCAATTTGTCACTTAAGCTGCGGTATTCCTGCTGCTCTCCCTTAAAGGTGAAAGGAAAAACCGCAACCACGTGCCGTTGTTCAAAGCCATATGGAGATAACGCATCAAGATTCCCTGTGGTCTTTTGCAGCTCCGCCGTAGTGCAGCTAATAACCGATAAAAGAAGAAGAGCTGATGTAATTTTCTGAAAAATGTTCATTTTTCCCTCAAAAGTGTCGCCCAAACCATCGAATTAATTTGACAACTAACCAAATTGGCTAAGCAAGGGTACCACCTTGCCAACCTCACAATAATATGTCAAGGGTATTTCGTTTATTTATTTGAATTTAGAACTCCTTGTCATTTCGAGCACAGCGAGAAATCTCATTGCCCCAGGAAAAGATTTCTCACGTTCGTTCGAAATGACAGACAAGTCAAAAGGCAACAGGTTATGCTTAATAACGTTAAGATGGCTGAGAAATGATGGTAATCAGAATTTTTTTAGTGACGTACGCTTTCTTTTTATTGTAGATTTTCTCAGGGACATTTCATTGTAAACTCGTTCCCATTCGGAAAGTCGCAGACTTTGCGGATGCTGGAGCATGTTGTTTCCAATTCGGAAACTGACACTTTTACGAAAGGTCAAGGAGATCAAGGAATTGGGCGGAGACGTACTCGGGTACGTCGCACAAGCAATTCAGCCGATCGACACAGAGATTTCGTAAAAGGAGTGCTTACGAATGGAAATTAACTCATTGACCATTTCTGAATCAGGAAAAAGGAGGAAATTATGTCTGGCTCGCAGGCTGATTTCGATAAGGCACTTACCATTGGTCGACCACCCAATGTGGTCAAGCTCTTTCCCAACTCCAGGGCGTTATTGGTGAGCGGCAAAGTTATTGACCGGGCCATGCTTGCCAAGGGCAAAGCCATGACCATGGCTGCCAACGGCAGGAGCCATCTGGTCATCCGTGGAGTTCTGATGGCTGCCCAGCGCGCCAATGCCGCAGTCATTATTGAAATTGCTAAATCTGAAGGCGGGGCCGGCGCCTACTGTCAGGTAAATTACTGGAACATAGCCCGGCAGGTTGACGCTCTCTGTAACGAACTGTCAATCACCGTGCCTGTGGCCATCCACGCTGATCACTATGGCCTGAAAAAGGATGATGATATTGAAAAGGCAAAGGTTGAAATACCGTCCATGTTCGATGCCGGTATCACTTCCATTGCCATTGATGCCTCCCATATGCCGGACGACAAGAACCTGTTGGCCAACCTGGCCTTGAATCCCTATATCCCTAAATGGGCCGGTCTGGAGACAGAGGTGGGTGAAATAAAGGGCAAAGAAGGGCTGTCTACATCTGAAGAAGCTCTGTTCCTCATCCAGGGTCTTAACGCTCACAGCATCTTTCCTGATTGGATTGCCTTAAACAACGGGACAACCCACGGAATTGAGGCCAGCAGCCAGGGAATTCAGGTGGAATTAACCGCCGACATCCACCAGAAACTTATGCCGTATAAAATATCCGGCGCCCAGCACGGCACTTCCGGCAACAGCTCGGAGAGATTGCGGCAAATCGCCGACACGACCCACACCACCAAAGCAAATGTAGCAACCGCTCTGCAGATGCTCTCATGGGGCGTGGAGGTAAATGATTATGGCAACGCCATGATGGATGACGGAGGCAACTTCATAAAGGTGAAGGACGAAGGAATGACTGATGAATTGTGGCATGAAATTCTAGCCTATGCCCGGGATAAGGACTGGAAAGGCGGCAATTTCAAAAAGCTCAACCTTCCCTTTGAGAACAAGATCATGGGGCAAGCCAAAGAGGTTCGTGAGCGGATGTGCAAAAGGGTCGAAGAATTTGTCTACCCCATCCTTGTAGATGTATTTAATGCCGGAGGCACGGCACCCCTTGCCATCGAGGAAATCCTCAAGGCCGGTTCCTATGATTTAGGCCCCAAAGCCGACAGAATAGAGGATCCGGCGGAATGGACGGACGAAAAAATTAAACAAAAAGCAGCTTTGATAGAATCGGATAAAGGTCCGGAAGGGGATTTTGACGACTAACGGATCTCAGCCCGGCAGAATAAAAAGAAAAAAGCTGGTTCAAAAGGACCTACTTTTTTATTTTCCAGCGATATTGCCGATATCCTTGATCTCGTCGACCTCTTTTTTCAATGAGGCGACTTCCTTAGCGCCCGGCACATTTTCTTCCACATCGCTCAGTCCTTTTTTAAAGGACTTGATGCCTTTGCCGAGACCGGCGCCGATTTCAGGCAATTTCTTGCCGCCAAACACCAAAAAGGCTATGCCGAGTATTACTATGAGTTCAGGGGTACCTAAGCCAAACATACTTTTCTCCTAAAAAAACTTTTATGCGGTCAATCAGGGTGAATCTTCATCCTTCTTGTCTTCAATCTTATCAGGGTCATCCTGGGTGGCCTTCTTGAAATTCTTTATTCCCTTGCCGATCCCGGAGCCAATCTCAGGCAACTTTCCTGCGCCGAAAATGATCACAATAATTACCAGAATAACTATGAGTTCCGGCATGCCAAGTCCAAACATTTTTTTCTCCGCCTCAGATAATGCTAAATTCTTTTTTACGTATTAGACCGTTTACTTTTCTGCATGTTTCAAATGAAGCTGACCAGGGAGCCTGTCGGATTACTCTATTTTATTACGATTGGCTGCAAATTTCGTGTTCTGCGTTGCCAAGCACAAAATCTCCTCAACATAGCAACGGCTATGCTTCCGGGGATTTTGCGCTTGTCGCCTTGTCCACAAAATTTTCGCTCAATCTCATGACAAACTGAGTTCTCCGACAGGCTCCTAGTAAACTTCCAGCCATCTAATAATGTAAGTATAGTGTTACCGCAATTCAATGGATTAGCAAACCTTTTTCTAAAGCACTGCATTATTTACAAATCAACTAGGAATTCTTTTTTGGGTCAGCGGAATTCTCAGCGCCGAATTGCCCGAAACACCCTGGTGCCCGGCTTGATATAAATTTCCGGGATCAATATGGACTCGACCCCAATTCCGCCACCTGAAACTTCCAGGTCAATGGTATGCTCTCCCGGAGCCAAAGGCAGTCGCACTAAAACCAGAGATTTAGGCAAGGTATGCCAGGATCGAGTGTCCGGCTCTTCGGTTATAAACAGAAAAATCCGAGTGACTGCTCCAGCCAATTCCCCGCTGCTTTCTTCCACTGATCGTGCCAGAGCCTCTTTAGCTGCCACTCGTGCCGTTTCTTTTGCCATTATTTTGGCAGCCCGGGCTTTGAGGGATGCTCGGGCAACTTCGCCGACATCCGTTGCAATGGTGATCGGAGGAGCAATACCAGCATCAGTAGACACCTTGACGGATACGCCATTATCACTACTCCTATCATATCGTGGGAAGGAAAAGCGGATGGAAGGCGGGAGAACAATATTGCCCGGAATTTTTACAGGAGCCTTGCCCAGTTCCAAAAAAAATACCGCTTCCCCGGGTTGTCCGCCACTTGGAAGCCGATCCGGCTTTTTCATCATTACTTTCCTAAATTCTTCGGCATCATCATCCAAGCCGAGTTTTCTGGCCAGACTGTGCAGATCCTTTGCCAGCAGCTCCTCGTCATCCAGCAGTTCGGCCAGTTTCTTATACTCTATATACGCGCCGTTGTGTTCATCAAGGATGTCAAAACAAAGGGCGATAAGCGCTCTGGTAAAATAATCGCTTTCAAGGGGATCCGGATGCTCTCCCAACAGCTTGAGGGCCTGTTTCGCTTCGACCAGGGCATCTTCAAATTTGTTGACCAGGAGGTAATCCATCATCAGATAGGTATGGATCCACAGGCGCTCTGAGTATTCGCCCTTATATTCGGTAATCCACTCGGTGGTAACAAGGGAACCGGCCTGTTGGGAAATGGAAATGACTTCCTGTTCGGCCATGAGCAGAGAGGCTTGGAGAAGGGTATTGATGCTTTCCTTGTAAAGGCCCAGACGATGCAGCACTACTCCTTTTTCCATCAAAAAAAGGAGCCTGTCGCGCTTGGGAATTTCTTTAAGTTCATTGAGGATTTCAGCGGCCTTCTCCGGATGCCCTCCGTAAAATTCATGGCGGGCATCCCGGAGTTTGGTCATGGCACAACCGGAGACCAACCAAACAAGAATCACAAGAAAGATTGCCTGCCGTGTAGAAATCGGTGGGCAGATACCCCATGAGGATCTTTTGCAGGTCTTCACGCTAACAATCCATCAGGAGCGTGATGGCATAAGCCATAGCTTTTACCAGCCGATAAACGGTTTGGCGGCTTCGCGGATTATCTCTGTGCTGTCCGCCCATTCAATGAGACTGGTTTCTAGATCGGTGAGTTCCAGATTCAAGCTGTAGTACATGAGGGTTCTCTTCTTGATGCGGACCTGGCGCGGCTGCTTTTTTTCAATGGAACGCAGGGTTCCGGTGAGCATATACTTGGCGCCCACCTGCTGGGCGAGTTTTACCCTTGTTGTTGTATTCACCCTGCCGCCTTGCTGATAGTCAACTTCCTCGGCAATGTTGTCACGCTGGGTTTTGTTGACAAATCTCACTCTACCGGATGCGAGCAGTTCCTTGCGGATATCATCGGTAATGCCGCTGGTGGAAATATGTTCGGATGTACGATTGGCAACGCCGTAGACAATCACCACCGGCCGGTCAGTGGAAAAGCCAAGAGGCGGTTTGGAGAGTAAAGAGGAGACAAGGGCATTGACGATTTTTTTCTTATCGGAAAAGTGGTATCCTTCGTCATAGATCACTTCCTCATCAGGCGCTACAGTGCGGGTTGTTACCGTACATCCCGCCATTGATGCCACAATAAGAGCCATCATGAAATAAACAAAACATTTCATCATAGTATCAGCCATTTCCCTGCCTCCATTTCCGGTTATCGCACAAATTATAAAAAACTGTTGGGAGCATCCAAAGCATAGCAAAATTATATATCATTTGCAAAGCGCAACATACGAGAAAGAGCAGATCAAAACACCTTAACTTGAGTCTACCAATCTCATATTAGTTACCAACCACCCTTAGAATGGGTGGCATAAAATGTGACCCTAAAAAAGTAATCAATACAGTTTCTGGAATCTCTCCCAGAAGTCAGGAAAAGACTTTGCCACACAGCCCTCACCCAGAATCCTTACATCAGGAACAACCAATCCGGCCACTGCGAAACTCATGGCAATACGATGATCGTTGTAGGTCTCGATCTCTGCGCCATGCATGGTAGGAGCATCGGCTCCCAGCCCTTCAATTATAAGGGTATCGGAAAGTTCCTCCACTCTGGCACCAAGCTTGGCAAGTTCTACCGCCATCACGTGCAGACGGTCGCACTCCTTAATGCGCAGGTGAGCAATGTTTCTGATCACAGTCCTGCCATATGCCCTGGAAGCGACAATTGCCAGGGTGGGAACAACATCAGGACAATCACCCATATCCACTTCCACCCCTCTCAATTCTCTGGACCCGGTTACTGTGATCCCGCCGGTGCTGCTCTCAACCGTGCATCCCATTTGCGCAAGAATTTTAGCAAATCGGGCATCCCCCTGAAGGGATGGATCAGGAACGTTGGCCACTGTAATCCTCCCGCCGGTAATAGCGGCGGCTGCCCAGAAGTAGGAAGCGCTCGACGCATCACCTTCAATACGGTAATCTCGCGATGTATAGACCCCCTGGGGAATGACAAAATGGGTAAGCTCCTCATTGGCGCTTACTGAAATGCCGAATGCCTCCATTACAGCCATGGTCATCCGTACGTATGGCTTGGACAACACTTCACCACGAACCGTAAGCTCGGCCTTTTTTCTGGCAAAGGGCGCCACCAGCAAAAGAGAGGAGAGATATTGGCTGCTTTTGCCCTCCGGCAATATGGTTTTGCCGCCCATTATACCAGCAGCCTTAATTTCGAGGGGTGGACAGCCCGTGTTGTTAATACTTGTGATATCCACTCCCCAGCCTCTGAGGGCCTCCATCAGCGGCCCAATGGGCCGTTCTGCCATGCGCTTGTCTCCGGTTATCCGGTAGGTATTGTGGCCCAGGGCTGCCACAGAGGTGAGGAATCGGGTAGCAGTACCATTATTTCCCAAATAAATATCAGCATCGGTTTTTGTAATGATGCCTCCTCGACCCTGCATCTGCCAAGCGTCCTCTCCCTTTTTCATGGATATCCCCATGGCACGCAGGGCGCCGGCGGTGTAATGGGTATCCTCGCTGGCAAGCGGTCCGAGCAGACGGCTCTCGCCATCGGCCAAAGCCGCGGCAATGAGGGCCCGCTGGGTAATGCTCTTGGAGCCGGGAACTTTTATTACTGCATCAATGTAGGATAGCGGTTGAATTTCTTTCATAACAATGGATAACTGTCACTTTTATCTGTGAGGTTGGCGCAGGAAATTAACCAGCGGGTCAACGGGAGTTTTTTGGGCCGGACCATCTCCTAATCCGAGCTATGCTGTGGAAGCAAATATTGGTGTACACCTGAATCCGAAAGCGTTCGTCAGTGGTCCACCGTCAATCCCCATCAGCTATGCCTTGTAATATCACCTTCATGGTGGACACAGAGAGCTGACCGGGAGCGCTTCTTTTACCGCTATCCGGAGCAGCGTAGGTCATATACCCTCGCAGTTCAACCGTTGCTATTCGGCTGATCACACCGACCCTGCCCATGCAGAAAGCAATGAGTGGGAAATCCATCTCGGCTGAGAATTTCTGGAGATCAAGAACCCTGAGCACATCGGTAAAATCATTGGCGGTGGTAACAATCTTGCCTATATTAGCGCCACTTCGGTACTGCGTTTGAAAAACGCTGGCTAGTGCCTGGGGCGAAGGAGTAGTTTCAAAGTTATGCCATGAAATAATAATTTTAGTGGTACTTTCCTTGGCAGCGTCGAGAATTTTTTCCCGTAGATCAAGGCTTGTCTTCAGTTCGATATCAACATACGCTGCTCCTTTTTTCACGGCCTCTTCAAGGAGTCCGATACGGTCGGACTCCTCACCCCTGAAATTTCCGCCTTCCCAGACGGGACGGTTGGTAAAAAGCAGGGGCTTTTCAATTTCCTTGAAAAAAGGAGCGAGCTCTGGATCCATCAAGCTGTCAAGTCGAATCTCGATTACATCGGCAAGCATCCCAGCTCTTTTTGCTTCCGCTATAGCCTCCTCAACAGTTTGCGCAGCTATGGAAACGCAGATTTTTCCGAACTTTTCTTTCATCACCGCCTACCGTTCAACTCATTTGATTGTTTGCAAAAATCGACGTTCAAACTATTCCATCCCCTGGAAGATGTCAATATTTCCGAGGAATTCAATGCCTGTATTGATACCTAATGTTTTGAGACCTTAAATTATGATTATTATTGTAACTAGCTAAAAATAAAAAAATATATTGCTATATTTTTTTAATCATAGAAAATATCTCTATCTTAATAAATGTAATTCTATACAATTCTCATATCAATTGCATAACCTAAAAATTTTATATATAGTCGTTTACATATTGATATATCCAAACCGGGGCCTTGCAAATTTTTTGCAAATATCACCATGGGCAATCTTTAAAAGCTTCCTCTCATAATTATTCTTCAATAAAATAAAGATGCAAAATCCAAATTATAAAAAGACGGCTAAAGATGAAACTCCCGGTATTTTAACGAAATATGAGAGTCTTATCAGATTAAAAAATCTGCAATTAGAAGGACTGAAAACTATTGCTGTAGCCCTCGCTGAAACGGAAGATGAAGCCTCCTTTATCCTAACAGTTCTTCCTATCATCAAGACCGTGATGTCCATTGACGGCAGCGTCACTTTGTTTACGAAAATCAACAATGAAACCATTAATATATCGGACTTCAGCGATACTGCGGTGCAAAAAATCTGGGGTTGCCTGATCACAGACCACGGCTTCACTGAAGAACCCATATTTGTTGATCATGAAGCGCTCAGAAAAACCCTGTCCCGCGCCTCTATTCCCAATGGCTTCAAGCACAATACGTTCTCGCCGATATTTCATGCTGACACGAATCTCGGCTTTTTTTCTTTTCAGCAAAAACATCCGGCTCACTATACAGAAGATAATACAATCTTTCTCAAATATCTTGGCGAAGCCATGGGGGTGTTTTTCAACACCTCCAAACTGAGAAATGAACTGAGCCACGCCAAACAGCGTCTTGAACAGAATTTCAATGAACTATTTGCTGTCTATTCTGTTTCCAAAGTCATTAGCTCGTATTTGGACACCCAATCCATCTTGGAAAATACTTTGCACACCATCTTCTCGCAGGAGATTCTCAATCTGGATCCCCAAGGGTGCGTGTTTCTCCTTAACGAGATGACCGGCCGCCTTGAGATGGCTCACCATATCGGGCTCCCGCAAATTCTTACCGAAGCTGAAACAAGTATCCCCTTGGGCCACTGCCTCTGCGGCCATGCCGCCCAGAGTGGAGAAATCATTACCAGCCGCGATTGTCTTGCAGATGCCCGGCACCATACCCGCTATAAAGACATGTCGCAACACGGTCACATTGTTGTTCCCCTTAAAAACCATGGAAAAGTGATCGGCGTCCTCTGTTTGTATATCCAGGCTGGAGAAACTCCCACCATCAACCAAATCAATATGCTCTCTACCATTGCCAATCATCTGGGAGTGGCACTGGAAAATGCTCAACTCTATGAAGAGATCAAGCATCTTTCCCTGCATGATTCCCTGACCGGCCTCGCCAACCGTAATCTTCTCCAGGCAAGACTGGAAGAGGAGATCAGCAGAGCGATGAGATACAGCGAGCCTCTTGCCGTTGCAATGGTGGACATAGACCATTTCAAGGATTTCAATGATGCCTATGGACACGTGGCAGGCGACAAGATCCTCAAGGACTTATCTACAATCTTCAGGGAGGTTTTGCGGAAATGCGACCTTGTGGCCCGATTCGGAGGCGAAGAGTTCACTATTCTTCTCCCCCACACGGATATTTACCAGGCCCTGATTCCCCTTGAAAGGATACGGAACATGATAGAAAATTATCAATTTACTGTTCCCGGCACTTCTCAACCGGTGCAGATCACCATCAGTATCGGGGTGTGCGCCAACTCAAGCGATATCGCGAAAACCGGCAACGTCCTGCTCGAAACCGCAGACAAGGCTCTTTATCGAGCCAAGGAAGATGGCCGCAATAAAACTGTATCTTGCGATGAGATCTTGGAGTAGTCTCTTAGGTTCACCACCCGTTCCAGTTGCCGGCAAGCAGCCTTGTATCACCTTACATTAAAATACGGTAGGGAGCCGACGGAGTGGACTTTTGAACTCAACTTGGAATCGGGCTGAAAAAAGGGAAATTATATCGGCCTGTATTTTCTTTCCCGGGATACAGGAACAGACAGCATTTTTTTAAAACGCCTTTTCAATAACAGGCGGTTAAGATAGGTGAGAGGTGGGCGGGCCACTTTACTTTTTCCTTCGCGTGCCCGATTTGATTCGAAAACCAGGTCGAGAACATGGATGGTAGGGGCGACAGCGCCCAGATAGTTGGCACACCCGGCGCAATAGGTGACAATACGCGTATCGCCGTTTTCCTCTTTTTTCCGCAAACCCCAGTTCCTGGCAAGCTCTTTGCTCAAAAACCCCACTGCACCGCCTTCTCCGCAGCAGAAGGTTTTTTTGCCTTTATGCTTTGTTTCCTCCACTTTGATTTGCAAATCATGAACAAGAGTCCTTACAGCGTAATGAATCTCTTCCTCAAAACGCACGGCGCAGGAATCATGGACAGACACGGTTTCGGAAAACGATTCCTTCTGCGGTATGGTTTCCGCACTCAAAACTTCATAGATGGTTTTTACGCTGAGCCCGGCACCATATTCATTAAAGGTACTATAGCAACTGGGGCAGGCAACCAGGACGGTCTTGACGTTATGCCTAATAAGATATTGATGCATCTCCTCGAACATTTTCTGAAAATAATCCTCTCTGCCAAGATCAAGGGACGGCTTTATACAGCAATCAAAAACAATTCCCAGCGATGGAATCTTTTTTTTCATATGCTCAAAAACATCAATAACCCTTGCGGGTCTGGTGCCCGGCAGGGCGCAACCCGGAAAAAACACGGTGTCGCAGCCTTCCGGCAGGGCATAATATGTAAAAAGCCTTGATGTTCCCCTTTTTTCATACTTGCGTAAGGCTTTGTGAACGGAAAACTCAGCCCTGCCACGGTCCACCGCCTCACGCCGCATTTCCAAAAACATGGCCTTCGGATTGATCTCCACCGGGCATACCGCATAACACAGTGAGCATAAACTGCAGGCAAAGCCCATTTTCAGTTGGGCGTCTTCTGTCGGATCAAAGGATGCGGCAATGGCTTTGGGAGTACCGTACTGTTTCAGAAACATGCATTCTTTCACACAGAGGTTGCATTCAATGCATTCTGCAAAGATTGTTGTCAGTTCCTGCTTCAGGGGCTCCCGGCATTCTCTATCCGGAAGCGTTTCATGCTTGGATGGCTTACCCACGCTCGACCTTAAAAATACTCTTTAATTTGAAGCTCCCCGCGGCCCCGTTTAAGCGGGATTTCAGCTTCGCTACAACAAGCCGCGGGGAATGCACTTCGCTATGCATGTTCAAAAAGATAGATCAATAAATCAGCTCTGCACAAAAATAAAAGCATTTGCTTTCCCGACGCGGCTACGATAATAAGAGGATGCGAATATACCCTTTGCAGTGATTTTTTTCAAAGCAGTAACGAACATGCCCAGACTTTTTATTGCGGTAGACATTCCGGAAGATATCAAAAAAGATCTCAGCATCATGTGCTCCGGCATTCCCGGGGCCAAGTGGGTGAAGTCGGAACAATTGCATCTTACTTTGCGGTTCATAGGCGATGTTGACCATGAATTCTTGCGCGACATGACCGAAGCTCTTGCTGAAATTAAAACTACCGCCTTAACTCTGCGCCTTAAAGGAACAGGCTGTTTCCCTTCTCGAAAAAAAGCGCGCGTCCTCTGGGTAGGGATCGAACACAATGAACAGCTTGCAAAGCTAAAAAACAAAGTGGAAACAACCGTGGTAAACCTGGGTATGGAACCTGAAGGACGAAAATTTTCGCCCCATATCACCCTGGCCCGTTTGCGGAATACACCGGCCAATAAACTGACCAACTTTTTAGGCGCTAACACTATCTATGCCTCCCGTCCATTCCCGGTTGAACAATTCCTTCTGTACTCAAGCGTTCTCACCCCCAATGGCGCTATCCACACCATTGAAGCCGCCTATCCCCTGGTAGAACAGGGATGATCCTTGTACCATCCTGCGGCAAAGACTCCACAGGTGCAAGTTGCGAAACAGGACAGTATTAGTATCAGCATGGCATTCTTCTTCAACACATTCTCTTTTACCACACTACAATCTATTAGGAATGATTATTGTTGCTGCAATATCTGAAAACGGCTATTCTCTCGCTCTATATTAAATTTACAACATCATATGAGGTGAACAATGGGTGTTTTTGAAAAACTTGGTATACCAGGCAAGAAGGCAATCGACTGGGAGATAACGCCGGCCTTGACCTTCACCATGTTTGAAAGTTGGGGGAGCCGGCTCCGGGTACGCAGCCTCAATGAACGATTTTATTATTTTTTCATCGATGGCGGGGAAGAGCCGGCAAAACTGTACCTCATGGAGCGGGGTGTAAAATATGCCAGAGTCCTGGCAGAAATAGATGCACCCCAGGAAATGATCGACCACTGTGTCGCCGACCAGGGAAAAACGTCCGGTCTTGATCAGAGTTATGCCATTGATGACGAGCTTAAACAATGGCTGATTGATACTGTATTGGAAACAGACGACGCATCAAAAATTACCCCGGTGGCCAGCGGCCTGGAAGTGGAGGACATGTCAACCGACCTGCCGGGAACGGGCCAAGCCCATCCGGATATTGAAAAAACCGTACTTGAAAATAACCCGGGCAATATCACTGACGAGGAGCTGCCGGCTATTGTTAAAAAATATAATTTTTTCGACAGTAAACATAATCCGCAAGGTGCCTTTACCAATTATCTGGTTGATAACGGGGACGGTTTGACGGTAAGCGATCTGGCCACCGGCCTCATGTGGCAAAGGGGCGGTTTTGACATCAACACCATTCGTACAATGCTTAACAACGTGACCGCCTTAAACCAAAAATCCTTTGCAGGCTATAGTGACTGGCGCCTTCCAGCCCTTGAAGAGGCCTCATCGCTTATGGAATCGGCCGTCAATGCGAAAGGACTGCATATTCATCCTTGTTTTTCCAAGGCGCAGCCTTTTGTTTTTCTGAACAGCCAGCGGTTGCCTGGTGGCTATTGGTTTGCTGATTTTAAACAAGGCACTATTTTCTGGGCCTCGGGTTTTAATCCCGGCGGCTTCGGCCGGCTCTGCCGCACTATATGATATGTTGAACAATCCAAAAACCAGGGGGCTCGGTCAAGCCTATCCCTTGCCCATAATAAATTTTGCGCCGCTTATTCTGCCGGACCAATTCAAAACCTGAATACCACTATAACTAGGCTATTTTTTTCTCGCTTAAGACTCCCTTGTCATTTCGAGCACAGCGAGAAATGACAGACAAATGAAAAATCAACAGATTTTACTTCGTAACGTTAGGTACCTTAGAAATGATGGTAAGCAGAATTCAAAATGAAAACCTTCTACGGCCCACCGGTTTGAAAAAATCCAACGGATATTCAGAACAGATCAAGCAATAATTTTAGTCAAGGATAATGGAGAAACAGCTGTTCCAATTGGACATCAATTCACAGACAGGATTGAAAATTAAGGTAAGGTAATATTACAGGAGCCTCAAAAATCCGGGAGCATCCTGGGAGACACTTGTACCCAGTACGAGGAATCGAAGTTCCTCGTAAACAGGGCCGCAGAGTAGTTCATTTTACCAAAGCGGTCTTCTTTTTCTTCTCGCTTTTATGACAATTGGTGCAGACCTTGCCGTCCGGCACATCCATCTTTTCGTGGCAGGGAAAGCAGAATTTTTCATGAAAATCATTACCCATGCCGTACTGTTTCCTGATCTCAAAGTTGAGGGTTCCGGGATTATGGCATTCTTCGCATTTCAGAACTTTCTGGTGCGTCAAGTGCGGAAAAACAACCGGACCTATCTTGCCCCTGCTGGAATATTTCATTTTGAGATTGATAACCGGAGCCCCCAGCCCCATTGCGAGTACTTGCCCACTGGCCAAAAGTAAAAAAGCGGCAACAAAAGCAAATATAATAAACCTGTTTCTGGTTTGATTTTCCATGGTATTTCCCCCCTGGTACGATGCATCTTCCCTATGATATTAACAGTAATTAATATTCATTTTATGTCAAGTAAAGATTGAAGCTTTACTTGAAAACAATACTTTATATCTAAAATTTAAACATAGTTATATTAAATATTTTTTCATTTTTTTCAACCATAATATAGGCGCACAACACACCGTAGGGAATTATTATTGAGTTGAGGCTGGTATTACGCATCACGCTTTCTTTTAATCGTGACAGCCTCGCCCCCTTAGTAAATTGTCAGATGATATTGTTTGTTATTGAATTTGCTACAAACTGAGACCTGTTGCCCCCTATGCCGCCAGTTGAACTTGATCCATCGGTTAGTAATTTCCCGATATATGCTTTGGCAATGAATGTGCCACGGGGAAGGATTGTGCCGTTATTGGTTATCAGTTACATCCATATAAATTAATTGTAAATCTAATGGATTGCCCTTGAGCGAAGGTTGTCGCTGTTTCTCCATTTTGATCGGATATGGTTAACGTAGTCTCAAAGGCGTCAAACACTCCGCTACCGCCACCACATGAACTATATATTAATACCAGTAAAACAAGGACTGCCTGTTTAGTTTTCATACGATGAAAATCCCGTGTTGAGAAAAAGCGCTTCAGTTCTCACCGGCTGATCTTCTTCTTGATATCAAGTATGGGTGTGCCGTCCAGAATGTCCAGCCCTGAAACATCCAATAGATTGCCGTGGATGGCCAGGACTTGCAGTTCTGAAATCGCGATAGGGTTGGGCCGCATCGGGCTGCGGGTAGCAAAGACGCCGCGCAGTCCTCGCGACCTGTCTCCCCGCGGGTAGACCTTCAGAATATCCCGGACAGCCTGATGAAGCCAGAAAAGCACCACGATAGTCTGACCGGGTTCAACGCCGTCAAGACCATCTTGATATTCAGGATAAATCTCCAAAGTACCGACTCTCTCTGACTCATCGAAGTTTTTAGGGGCGTCCTCACGGCTGGTGATGTCGCCATGGAGTATACCGATGAATTGCAATATAGCTGGGTCCATATAGGGTAACCTGTTCGTTTGGTTGTCAGCGCTCCAGTGCTGGCAATCCCTGTGCAGCGCCATGTTTGGGGGGAATTTGATTAAATACTATGCTACTTTTTCCAACTTGAAAGGCTTAATAGTTTTTAATTCTTTTTCCAAAGAATTTAGCGAGACGTAACGCAGTGCTTGGCGTGATACCTCTTTTCTTATTAACGATTTCATTTATTCTTTGATATGGCACATGAATTGCCTTGGATAGTTCTCTTTGTGTAACTCCCATGGGAACAAGAAATTCTTCTAATAGCATTTCCCCAGGATGAGTTGGTTCTCTATGAGCTGGTACTCGGATCATAATAGCCACCTGTCCTTTCAATTTTCAGTGATAATCAGTAATTTCAATATGAACCGTTTTTTGCGAACGACAGCCTGCTAATCAAATATCAACCCATCCAACACGATCTCTTCAACGCTATACGCCGTTCGGCACGCTGTGCTATCTTGTGGACGCTTTGGTATGGCTGCATCAAATAATACTTCCATGTCATCATTAACTACCAATAAACGAGCTACCTGGCGAAACTCAGATGTCGCATAATTGATCAAGATGTCGCCTTGGATTGTACGATACGCGCTTGAACAGACATTTGAATATATTTCTTGCTGCTTATCAAAGCTCCAGACTTCATGGGCCGTTCCCAAAACCGTATCGATCTCATATATGGATACGCTACTGAAAGTTCGACTATCACCGATATCAGGTAAGATCACATGCCCCAAACCATTATTAAACAACATGAGACGGCGACCATCGGCCGTTACGGACAGGGAATGCTGCCCAATCGGGGCATTACCCGTGACTTGCAGGGCTACTTGCTGCAAACTGTTAGGAAAATTGCTGTACCACAACTTATCCTGATTACCTAAGATCCATTTAATGTTTCCGGTGTTGTAATCTACCTTGATCACAAAGTTCTCTCGACTAGAGACAATAATACTATCGTCAGACGCATCATATATGGCGGAGTTCATATGAAACCAGTCGACTCCGTTCTGCACCAATCCGCTCGGGTCTTCGCCGTTCGAGACGATATAATCAGAAAGAATTTGATCAAAATCCCAATGTTTTATTATCTCCCCGGTTTTCTCCATTTCGATTAACACGGACTCCGGGCGATCGATATTGCCATCGATGAAGGTAATCGTATTCAGCAGGCCGACCTTGCCTTTTTCGATATTGTGATGAGAACTTCCATACCGATCGTCTCCGATTGTGTATGCTTCCGACTCTCCATTCCACGACATACGATACAGACCATTGCTGAAAGCCAGGCCAACGAAGAATTCTGCACCATCAAAATACGCCGCGCGCGTGCTTGCTCCCACATTGGGCGCTTGCCAACGAGTTTCACCATCGACATCAATAATGATGGGCGATTCAGGCAGAGAGCGAATTAAGATAAAACTCAGTGGCACCAAAGGTTCTATGTGGTTAACGGTAATTTCGGGCAAAGGGCTTTCTGATTGAAAGGCCCTGGTAATGATACTGAATTCAGAGCTGCTGACAATACCATCTGCATAGCGCAGTTCAATGGAAACCAAATTTTCATAATCCGCATAAAGTCCGAAAACAGAGAATGTCAGAGATTGGTTCCCAAAGTCAACTGCCCCAATTCTCTGCAAATAATCCATCGTATATGAAACGTGTACATCTTCACTCACATTCCCGGGCTTGGTTGATATGGTATAAGAAACCATACTCAACTGATCGATCTGGTCAACACTGAGAGAAGCTCGCTGCGCAAACACAAAATCCGGATTCTCTACGAAAACTGCAGAATTGATCCTTGCCTCATCCTCATTACTATTTGTACATGCCTGCTGATTAAAAATAAGCAGCAGAACGAATACAAATGTTAATGTATTGATACTTGCTGCGATAGCTAAACATCTTTTTGCAAATACTTTCATAATTCACCTCGACCAATTCGTGACGTCATTATTCCTCGCTTTCGTATCGCTCTATGAAATCGGGTATCTCCATGCCATTCTGAAATTGGATTCTATTCTTAGCCCTGCCAGTACCTCCTTTTGGCAGAGGGTTGCTCTATATATTCATACTATAAGCATACTTTAAGCATGGCTGAGGATCTGTTAACCCAACAACGTATCGATCGATATTATCCGGTTTATGCCCAATTCTTAGTTGGATCTCGTTCTGATGGCTACTACTTTGATAAGCCTTTTCCAGGTGAGATTATGAGGCGAGGATGCCGTCTGCTGCTCTTATCGCACTGGCCCAGGCTGCAGTGATTCCCCTACTGGTACCCGCTCCGTCTCCCACCATGTAAATATGTTCTGCCGCCTGAAAATGCTCGTCGAAAAACCTTGGTTTATTGGCGTAGAGCTTGATTTCAGGATAATACATAATAGTGCCGGGATGCATGACCCCCGGCACGATGGTGTCCAGTAGTTTCATGGAATTCCAAATGGGCCGTAAAATTTTGGCGGGAGTTGCCAGGCTGATGTCACCGCACGTACAATCTGATAATGTCGGTTCAAAATCATATAAATCGCCGCAAAAGGTCCTAGCCTCCGACCGTTTGCCCAAGCGAAAGTCGCCTACCCGTTGCATGAGTGGATTGTTCCCTCCGAGAAGCATGGCCTGGCAACCAAGCATTTCGGCAAATTCCTGGCCGCTGGCCAAAGGCTCGGTCAATCTCACTGTCTTGAGCAAAGCGAAATTGACCAGCCCGTTTCGGGGGCGGGAATTGCTGTAGGCGTGTCCATTGATGCTGAAGTATTCACGTCCTTCCCTAGTTTCGTAACGTTCCTTGACGACGTAAGAAGCACCACTATTGGTACAAAAGGTGCGCACTTTTCCTGGAAAATTGAACTTGGGATCATAATAGTCTTTGACAATGGAAAAGCGCTCTTCTCGGGTCTCGATCCTGATACCAATATCGACAATATTGTCAAGGAATGGAACAGCGGCTTTTGCCATCACATTCTGCAGGAAGCGGAACCCCCCTCTTCCGGGTGCCAGAATAAGATCCTTGTAGCCGATCTCCCGGTGGTTGGTAATAATTCGTCTGGCAACAGGATCAACGTCTTTTACAGTCTCCCCCAGACTCACATCAACATCGCGCTCGGCAAGCTCTGCCATGAGACGTTCGATAAGCTGGAGACCACCATCAGTTCCCAGATGGCTCTGACGGATGTCGAGCAGGCTCACCCCTAGTCGTTCTGCCCGCCGTCGATAGGTTTCAAGCTCGATCCTCTGCATAAATTCAGGATTGAGGCGTTCAATGACCATCGGCAGATAATGTTCCGCCTGCTTGCTGCTCCAGCAGTCTACCGGGAATCCTACCGGGTATGTAAAATTCATCTTGCAGTCGTGCCTGAGGCCTCCGGTGCAGAGCTTTTCTTTATCAATTATTAGTATCTTTAAGACAGGCTTTTGATCGTTAAGACGAAATGCGGCTCCCAGTCCGGCTGGACCGGTGCCAACGATGATGCAATCATATGTCTTCATGAGTTGTCTCACGTTGTTGGATACACTTCTAAAAGGTGAATCCGCTTATCGTTCAAAGATTTATTACGGTTTTTATTACCCCGTCCGCGGAACCGATAACATCATGCAAACTAAGTCTTGTGAGATGTTCGAGTTTATTATACACCGATTTACATGAGAAGAGCCCGTTTTGATTTCAAGAATAAAGACCCGAAAACTAAGAATTTTGTCAACTAAGTCAATAACGTTCTACATAGTAATATGATTTTGATTTCGGTTTATGCCAGCACCCAGAATCTCAAGGGAACATAACATATTAATGACTCAATACGCCAACCATAAATAGTGTAAAGAAAATAGATTTTTTTGGGAGAGTACTAATCAGAATTAAATATTGATATGTTGATTATTATGTAGGCAAACATTTAGGGAGCTATACGTAACTTTGATTTCATTCAAGAGCATCCATTATCTCCGATTGAAATTTTTCATCTTGGGTCAATTTCCGAGCAATTATCTGACATATCGCAGCAGCTAAATTTTCAGAATCATGAGCGGAATCATGAGCGGCTAAATTGACAGAGATTTCACCTTCATCATTGGCTTCGAGAATGAGTGCGGCCTGGTTATATCCTAGTTCCATGAGAATAATTGTCTTGATGGTTTATGTTTAAAGTTATAATGGCAATAGCAATCCCGTTTAAAATATAACGATTTCATATGGATAGTGTTCATCGCTGCATTTGGTTTTGATGGGCAGAACCCAGATGAATAGCAGTAATGAATAAAGCCCCAACGCTTTCACGTCAGGGCTTTGGTGTTTAGGACAGGGACAGCCCATCATCATACTGCTCGTAAATGTTTTCTTTTCCCTGCTTGAGCGATGCCCTGCCTCGCGGAAGTTCCTCTTGCCATAAATTCAAATGTCTTAGGATCTTCCTGATGACCGGTCTTTTATGAATAGATGTTTTTATTCATTTCATACTATTTATTGATCACCCATCATGGAATTATCTCCCATCATGCTCTTAAGCAGTTCTTTGATAGGGACTTTTTTGTAATCGGCCGATATTTTAAATTCCGGATCAGAGATTGATTTCTTCTCAAGCCTGACCACTTCTTGTGTTTCATTGCCTCTGGCACCGGCAAATCCGCCAGTGTAATATACTTCTCTCATGACAAACCCTTTTTCCGTAAGTTTTTTATATTCAGGTGAGTCAAGAGGATCGGCCATCATTCCGATTTCCTGCTCTGAACCTTCCATGCATTTGTCCATGCGTTTCTGGATTAAATTAAACTTATCAAGCCCGTGTTTCTTCATCTCATCATCCATTGATATATCTGACGCAATCCAGATATCCTGATATGTATCACCATTTACAAGAACGGTATATTTATCTGTTTTGTGACCTGCGATTACATCACTGTTGCCTCTCTTTTTTATTGATACAACAGGCTCTCCATGGGAGCCGACTTTGGCATCTGCTGAAACTGCTTCATCTGCTCCTTCATCATCCTTCTCTGCTCAGGAGGCAACCCTGCCAGCATCTGTTCCTGTATTTCATTGGCAAAGGTCTTGGTAGCTTTACAATATTCAGCGGGCGTACCTGTTCCGTATATTTTCCTGTTTTTATCTACCATTGTGATCAGACCCTTGTTGGCATCGATTATATGTGAAAAATCCATTCCGTCACTGGCGTATTCTGATTTGATTTTGCCTTTATCAATATAGGTGGTGCTTCCATCATTATTTTCCATAATCCATCCTGCATGAACAGGCGCAGTAAAAAAATAACATGACAACAATAAAAGAAGAGATAAGAGTAAATATTTTTTTGTTTGCATGGAACCCTCCCGTGAAATTATTTTGGATTTCTGTAGATATGTTTATAAAAGGTTATGAAGTGATAGGAAATTGCTTTTTCAGCCTTTCAAAAAAATCCGGGCACCATCTTGAATCTGCCCCAATTCAACATAACTTCCGTACATATTGAGTTGACTTAGATTAAAGATATGTTGCCACCATCTGGAATCGATTTGTGAACACTACACGTAATAAATAACTTACCAAAATAGATGATCCGGCGGTCTTCCGGTTTTCTATCAGGTTTATATTGTTCATCTTTACCTGACAACTCAAAGAATTTCCAAGTAATTTTTCAGACCAGAAAGAAAAAAGCCAGACTGAGATTTTTTATCTCTAGCCTGGCCTTTGATTTTCTTGGTGTATGCTGGCTATCTCAGCCATACTAAAAAGAAATATTTTTACCATTATAGTAGCAATTTTAGGTTGAACGGCGGCAATAACCAGCGTCGCTTCAAAGCTTAATATTTTGGGCACCCCCTCCAAAGCTCTTACAATCACTCCGGTGAAAGTCGCACATCTCAGGTGTCTGTGTTCCTTGTCTTGTTGTGAGCTCGGGTGAACCTAATCGGTCTAACCTGAGTATGCTAGCATACATATGCCCAGATATCCTTTATGACAAAACATTAAGTTATATAAATACTTACGGACGCCCCCCCAAGTCCAAAATCCGGAGTATATACTTGTTTTTCACTGTAATTGTTCAGTACAACCCCCAATAAATTTGGAGGGTTACATTTGTGGTGACCTGGTCCGTTTATGAGCGCAACTCCGAACTACGAGGAAGGGTTGATTTGTGCCAGACGAACGCGACCACGACGATCAGAAGTGCGATCAACTGCTGATGAGATAACCCGAGAAGTCTCTCCGGACGGCCGTCTGCGCGAAGCGGGTCGAGTAGAATGCGTAAAATCCCATAAAGGACTAGATAGCAGCGAAATGCAGTGCCACGTTTGGCTGTCCCTGATTCGACAAGTGTGAGGGCACCGCGGCACGCCCAAGCGATCAGCGCCAATCCTAAGGATTCGTACAGTTGGACGGGGTGGGGTGAACGGCCTGCACAACAGCCGGTTAAAAAACACCCGATTCGGCCGATCGCGTGGCCAATGGGAATCGCAACGGCGAAGTAGTCCGCACCTCGCATGAATCTTAGCCCCCGGACATGGGCAAAAATAAGACTTGCGGCGACGGCACCGATAAGGCCACCGAAAAAGACGAAGCCGACACCGAAATCGGCCCAGAAGCGCAACTCGCCGCGCGCGTAATGCTCCCATCCCAGGATAAGAAAGAGGAGCTTGGCGCCCACAATGCCGCCGATAACAATCGTCCAGATGCCGGCCCAGAATTCGTTTTGGGTGAGACCGAGGCCGTTGCGGTGCCGCAGGAGCCAGAGTACGGCCGTCACAGCACCGGCGGAGGTGAAAAGACCCCAATGACTCATAGTGTTGTTATCTCCGGCGTTGTCACCCTTTGCGCCGATTCGTAAAAGCGCGCGCGCATTCCGCTGGCGTTGGAGGCGCACATGGGCTCCAGACGACCCTTGATGGGCACGCGAAACACGCATGCGGACCGCCGCTCAATACCCTTAGGTGAGGAGAGCTCGGCTGTGTTCATGAAATGATGGCTTACGATACAGAAATAGCGAGCGCGTAGCGTCCCGGCGCGTAGCGCCAGCCGCAAAGCGTAAGGAAGGCCATGCCTGAAAAAAAAACCTGCGTGCCGCCTTAAAAGATGAGCGATCCTGCGAATTGCGCGACCACGCGTGTCGAGGCGAAACGAGGTGCCGCCTATTCGGTCCAGCAGCATGCGGAGAAACCGCATTTCGCCGGCGTCATCGCGTCGGTAAATCGGCACAAACGCCACTCCGTTTTTTTGATGGACCGAAAGTCCCTGCACGAAGCGTCCGCAGGCCGGATGGCCGA